>CAYNKU010000012.1:1243-18459 GCA_964397865.1 uncultured Pirellulales bacterium
ATTAACGGCATTAAAAGAATCTTATTTTCCGGCTCTGTCAACTTAAGATTCCGACAGAACGCGCGGGATTGTATTCTCAGCCATAGGTTTTACCATTCTGGTCCACGTAAATGGTTCCTTTTGCCTGTTTAATTACCTTAACCGCTTTTGATACCTCATCCAGTTTCGGTATTTTAAATAGTCTGCGGCACTTCTGACATCTTATCCTTCGGTCAGCGGCGTCGGCATCGAGCAGCCAGATGTGGCCGCAGTTGGGACATTTTGCGATAATCTGCATTGATCCTGAAAGATTAAATATTACGATTCAATTTTATTTTCTGTTTATTGTGTAACAAATCGATCTGTAGTGTCGCCGGTGGTCTAAGGAGCAAATACTGTGCCGAGATATCTAAATATGCGGTAATACGCCGATAATGTTGATTTTATCAGAGCGATGCGCATAATTTCAATGTCAGTGTAAGAAAATCGGACAGTTTAAAAAGAGCCTTAAATTGACAAAAAATATAGAAAGCATTATATTCACAAGGTGCTTTTTGATATTAAACAGGAAAAGGTGAGAGCTAAATGAAAATATCTGTAGTCGGAGTTGGATACATCGGGTTGGTAATAGCGGCGGGTTTTGCTGAAGGCGGTAATCACGTTATATGTGTTGACCAGAACCGGGAAAAAATAGCGGAGCTTAAAAACGGTGTTATTCCAATTTACGAGCCCGGGCTCGCCGAACTGGTAAAACGCAATATCTTTGCAGGCAGATTATGTTTTACAAACGATATAAAAAGAGGCGTTGAAAATTCTCTTATTATATTTCTTGCGGTAGGTACACCGGGCATAGAAGACGGCTCGGCGGATATATCATCTATTTTAAATGTTGCAGGGTCTATTGCCGAATCGATGAGTGGTTACAAAATAATCGTGACTAAAAGTACGGTTCCGGTAGGCACGCACAAAAAAGTCAGTGAAATAATAAAATCGAAAAGCAGGCATCCCTTTGATTATGTCAGCAATCCCGAGTTTTTGAAAGAAGGGTCCGCTATTGATGATTTTATGAAGCCCGAACGTGTCATAATTGGCAGCACTAATCCTCCGGTAATAGAGATTATGAAGCAGCTTTACTCCCCGTTTATGCGTAAAAGCAGCCGGCTGATATTTATGGATCCAGCCAGTGCGGAGCTGAGCAAATATGCGGCTAATTGTATGCTTGCAGCCCGGATATCATTTATGAACGAGATGAGTGTACTATGTGAAAAAGTGGGCGCCGATATAGAGCTTGTTCGTATGGGGGTTGGCAGCGATTCGCGGATCGGCAATGCTTTTTTGTTCCCAGGAGTTGGTTTTGGCGGAAGCTGCCTTCCCAAGGATGTACGGGCGTTGATACATACGGGTGATTACTATAATTGTCCTATGGAGATCGTTAAGGCTGTCGAAAGTACAAACCGGTATCAGCAAGACCGTTTTGCACAAAAAATATTAGACCATTTTCATGATAAAACAAACCACCCTATTCTTGCCGTATGGGGCCTTGCTTTCAAAACAAAGACAGATGATATCCGGGAGGCGCCGGCTGTTTTGTGTATCGAAAAATTTCTTGAAGCCGGCATAAGGATAAAAGCTTACGATCCTCGGGCTATGCCGGCAGCTAAAAAAAGGTTTGGCAAAAGGGTCGAAACATCGAATAAAAACTACGATATACTCGATGGAGCCGATGCGTTAGCGATTTTCACTGATTGGCAGGAATTTCGAAACCCTGACTTTGAATTGATAGCCCGAAAACTTAATCAGCCGGTTATTTTCGATGGGCGAAATCTCTATGATCCATCTTACGTTAAAACCAGGGGGATCGAATACTATTGTATTGGCAGAACAACAGGCAGCTAAAGGCAAATCTAAATCATACCAGGTCCTTCAGGTAGCCTCTTAGATAATAACGGCACTGGGATAAAATCAGCGCACTTAGCATTATGGTAACGAACACATCGAGCGAGACCTCGTTTATTACTACAGCCAAAGCTGTGCCGGCGGCGGGGGGGTGTTCAACGTCCAAAGCTACCATAAGCAAAATCGCTAACCCGACGGCAAGAGGGTATTCAACAAAAAAGGGCAGGGCGGCAAGACAGAAAACAGTCCCGGAAGCCAGGCCGACCAGGTGGCCGCCAATGACATTCCTTGTTTGTGCCGAAACAGACCTGGGCATTGCGAACACGATAAAGGTCGTGGCACCCATCGCGCTGATTACAACTAATTTATATCTGCCAAGGACGAGAACAATTATACACAACACCACGGTAGCCAATAAGCTTTGCAGGATGTAGTATTTCCAGAGCTGTTTGAATTTGCTTTTTATTGTCGCTTTTTCTTTCATAACAAGGTCAACTAACAAGAAGCTCGGCGGCTTGAATAATTGTGGGGATACCACATTTATTTGCCGAGTTTATAAAATTTTTCGAGATGATCGATTTGCCCCTCCGTGGCCGGGTTTGTGATAGAATATCTTCGTATGGCTTCTATATACCATACTTTACTATTGCTTCCGCGGCTGCCTGAATATTTTCAGGGTTGTCGAGTTGGCCTGATGATAGGAGTTCGCGTGCCTGCTGGACCACGTCGGTATCTTCTGGTGGAACCTGCATTGCCTGTTCGATCAAAGAATCATAGCTAACCTGCAATGAAGCATCTAATTTGGCGTTTGCAGGGGTGTTGGATGAACTTGATTGCACAGCAGATGATTCTTTCAAGATATCCGGGACTTGATTATTTACTATTTTTTCTATCATTGCTTACCGCCTTTTCACCTGATCCACTATACCTTTTCGTAGATTTTTGCCAAAACTTTATAGTTTTTTGCCGAATTTTTGGTTTTTTCTAAAGTTAATATTCATTTAGGCCGATGAATTCCCGTTTGTTGGAGCCATTGCCTTTTGGGCTGCAGGGTCTCGGCTGTTTCATAAGCCACGAATTTGGCGAATCTTAACGTACTAACTGTCCCCAGTTTTTCCTGCAAAGTTGCAGAACCCAAAAAATTATGACGGCTATAGTGATTGTTTATCCTGTCTTCGGTTATTTTATCGGCAGTATCCCAAATTTGCTCAAGAGCCCATAATAACCGCCCGTCAGCCAAGTCTATAAGCTTTAGCCGAAGGCCGATACTTAAATGAGGGTAAGGTTCAAATCCTGTAACAGTGCCGACTAATACGGCGTCACAGTTTAGAGTTTTGCGCATTGCAGATAATTGTTCGAGCGTATATGCTTGGTTTAGGTCCAATTGCAGGCTTCGCCAGGCAGGGTCGCTTTGCCGAACAACGGTTAAGCTAAAGATTTGTTTTTTTTGCAACGCATGGAAAAGAGCTTCAGTTATGTCGGCAGAAATTTGTGGATAGCTTGAATTGTTATCCAGTTCAATCAAAACAGTTCTGCCGACCGACGACAAATTTTTATCTGGATTTAAATAATAGTAATCAGGGATCGGTACAAAGAATTCGTGAACTCTACAGCCTGATAAAAGAACCGGCAGTAATAAAAATATTATTTTTGCTTTATCCATTTGGTTTACCCGAACTTAATATTTCAATTGCTTGTTTGTTTTCCTTTTGTTCTGAGTTGATTTCTGCGCCCATAGCTTCTGCGATTTTGAGCAGTATTTCCATTTGCGCTATGTTAGCTTGTCGTATTTCTTCCCTGTTACCGAGGACATCCGTTTTCCAATTATTCAGTTCGATTGTCATGTCAATGAGGAAATCATTTGCCTCCTTTAATTCCTTCCTGGTCTGTTTTAATTCCGGTTCGAGAACGGAGAGCCGGTCTTTAAGCTGCCGGTTCCTGGTAATTAGGTCCTGATTTTTCCTTCGCAGTTCGGTTATTTCCTCGGAAATTTCGGCATACTTATGGGATAGTTCTATGGCAGAGTCGACGACAGTTTGGCCCTCTGGAGCAGTATCCTGAAATCTTTTCGACATATTGGGGCTATCATGCCTTGCAGAGTCGGGATTGAGAACAACCGCGACAGGTTCCTGAAGAGCATAGCAGCCTGTAAATAGAAATATTAGCGCCGATAGAATCAAAAAAGATAAGATTTTTTTATTAGTTTGCACTGTTATTTTCTCCATTAATGTTTTGGTTGGGTAGCTGCTCCGCGGCCTGGGTATCGGTATATTCACATTTTATATATGTTTTCATGCCGCAGCGGCAGGTTAATTCGATTACGGTAAATTCAGGATGATTTTCCACGATACTTGCCTTGGCGGGGGCTGAGGTCGTGTTTTTTTTATTTGCCGAGGTTGGAGTGCCTTGCCCTATATCAAGATGAAATTGTCCTTCCAGCTTAACATTGTTACTTTTTAAAATGTGCGATGCGGTCTTTTCCATTTTTCAGTTTTCCCTGTTTTTGTGCGAAAATGGTTTCAAGTTATGCACGATAATCTATAGAATGCTCGTTCTGGTCATTTTCAGCGATCTCACTGCCGATGTCTTCTTCTTCGACTGATTCGTTTAATTCGTCTTCAGTAATATCGAGCTGTGCGTCCTTTTGTTCGTGAGGGGTCTGTCGTTTCTTTCTTTCCTCGCGGCGTTTTGCGGCAGCTATTCCTGTAATATTTTGAAGACTTTCCACCGGTTTTATTATATTGTTATTATTATCTTCCATTTTTTCATCTCGTTAATTTTGAAGACAAATTAAATAAAGCTTTCGCGTGCAGTTGACTGACACGTGGTTCGGTGATATCAAAAACCTCAGCTATTTGCTTCATTGTCAGCTCCTGCTGATAATAAAGTATAATAATCTGTCGTTGTCTTTCGTTTAACTGTCCAATAGCTTCGGTTAATTTATCTATAAGCTCATTTTGTTCGAGCTGCTGATCGGGGGCAGGTGTGTTGTTGGCTACCAAGGAAGAGCCCAGTGGAGGCGAATTTTCCCGGGCGCTGTCGATCGAAATAAAATGCTTTGCTCGTGCATTTTCAAATGTTTGATAAAGTTTATCAACGGTTATCTGTAGTTTCTCAGCTAATTGTTCATCAGTAGGCGTTTTGCCTGTCTGATTAATGATTTCCGAACTTATTTGGGTGGCTTCTTTGATCTGCTTATCGATGTTGACGGGCAGCAAAGACAAGTTTCTCAGCTCATCGAGTATGGCCCCCCTGATTCTTATGTAGGCATAGGTTTTAAACTCAGCCTGATGAGCGGGGTTATAATCGTGAGCAGCCTTGACCAGGCCGACAGTTCCTGCGGAGACCAGATCCTCATATGATAATGGAGGCTTTATATATGTTACAACCCGCTGAACCACCTTATGCACCAAAGGAATGAACCGGGTTATCTGTTCGTTGTCGATAAATGCTTCTTTTTGGTCGTTGTACGCGTTCCTGGCACAGGCTTTCAGATGTTCCTGGTTATTTTCGTCGCATTGCCGGATGGGATTTTTTTTAGTCTGAGTTGCCACTGGTTTCTTCCTTTTGTTGATTTACCTGATTATTTATTATCGCGTATAGTAAAATTGCGTTAACTGCTTTTACAGCCAAAGTTGTTATTACATATATAACAATTGCTGCTATCAGTGCTCTTTTACAGCAGGTGAACGGCGAAATACTGCTGATCACCCCAATCAGGCTGACCGCGAAAAAACACACCACAGCGGCACTTAGCGAGATTGACCGAACATTTAACAACATAATCAATTTCCTATTTTTTACTATCTGCTTTTAATCTGAAACCCCGACGAGCTGTTCTTCTCTGGCCAATTCTTCATTTCCAGACTTGATGGAAACAGTCTCTATCGGTTCTATTTCGGTTCCGAGGACGATTTCATCGTAAGCTATCACAGGTAATGACGGAACTATTCGTGACAACATAACCGCCAGGGGTCGGCGTAATCTCGAATCACACAGCAGGACTATTGTTTCCGCATCTTTATCCATTGCGGTTTTCCATGCCTGGCCTATCCGGGTGCTTATTTCCATCGTTATTTCTGTCGGCAAAGCCAGATTTAACGAGTCTGCTTCCTGCCGCAATGTTGAAGTCATCTGATGTTCGAGTGCCGGATCCAATGTTATGGCTGAGATTTTGCCATTCTGGTCTTTGTGCAGTTCGGTAATGGTTCTGGCCAGATGCTTTCTAACCATTTCTGTGAGGATATCGGTATTTTTGGTTTTCGAGGCATGCTCACCGAGCGATTCGAGTATTGTGCTTAATTGGCGGATGGGTATTCTATCGGCCAGAAGATTCTTAAGCACGCGTTGAAGCATTCCGGCAGGAACGAGTTCTCCGACGACCTCACCAACCAGGGACGGTTCGGTTTTACGAAGTCGATCCACGAGCGATTGCACATCTTCACGAGTCAACAGTTCATCGGCATGTTTTTTGAGGGTTTCGGACAGGTGCGTAATAAAAACCGATCCCGGGTCAATTACAGTATATCCGTTTAACTCGGCTTTTTCTTTATCGGCTGCGGAGATCCACAAAGCCGGCAGGCCATAAACCGGTTCGGTGGTTTCTTTGCCTTCTACTTTAGTTTGGACGGCGCCGGAGTCCATAGCGAGGAACATGTTGGGTTCTATCCGTCCCTGTGCTACTGTATGATCAAAAATTTTAATCTCGTATTTATTCGGATCGAGGTTAATATTGTCCCGCAGTCGAACCAGAGGCATAATAATACCGAACTCCTGGGCAAATTTTCTTCGCAGCGCACCTATACGATCGAAGATGGTACTTTGTTTACGAGGGTCAACCATACTGATCAATCTTACACCTACCTGTACAGAAACCTTGTCTATGTCCAGCAGGTCTTCAACCGGTCGTTTGTCGGCTCTGGCTTTCTGCAAGGGAGTTTGATGTTTTTTTTGTCGATCTTTTTTGGATTTTGTCATTAATCGCGATCCCGTGGCGGCGCCCCCGGCCAATAGTAAAAACGGTATGGCAGGCAATCCGGGCACAAGAGCCATAGCAGCAATAATAAAAGAAGCTAATACCAATGGTTGGCCGGACTTGAGAAACTGGTTGCTCAAGTCCTGGCCCACGCTGTACTTTGAAGAGATTTTTGTTACAAGGAAGCCGGAACTTATAGAGATTATTACCGAAGGTATCTGGCTGACGAGTCCGTCACCTATGGATAGTACCGAATAGGTTCTTATGGCCTCAGCGATTGTCATACCGTTCGAATAACCCATGGCTATACCGCCGATTATATTAACGGCGGTAATTATGATTCCGGCTTTTGCATCGCCTCGGATAAATTTGCTGGCACCATCCATCGCGCCGTAGAATTCGCTTTCCTTTACAATTTTTGCCCTTCGCTCGTTGGCCTGGGTTTCGGTGATAACTCCGGCGTTAAGGTCTGCATCAATTGCCATTTGTTTACCGGGCATGGCATCAAGAGTAAAACGAGCTGAAACTTCACTTATTCGCTCAGCGCCTTTTGTAATTACTATGAATTGTATAACGACAAGAATCAGGAAAATCACGAGCCCGACGATAAATTGCCCACCGGCGACAAAATCACCAAAGGCCTGGATAATTTTGCCGGCATCACCCTGCAATAGTATCAGTCTGGTGGAAGCGACGTTAAGGGAAAGCCGAAAGAGCGTTACGAACAAAAGCAGAGATGGAAAAGTGGACAATTCGAGAGCTTCTTTTGACCATAAGGTAACTACTAAAACAGCTATAGCCAGCGATATGCTGCAGGCAAGAAGCATATCCAGGATAACAGTCGGCAAAGGAATTAAAAGTGTAGCAAAAATTGTCACCAACCCAGCAACCAGGATGATATTGCTGCGGGAATCGGTCGATTCATTAAGCAGCCCGGTCTTCGATGAACTTGATTTGTCGGAAATTGCCATTACAATTTATTCTCCAAAGCAGAGAGTGCTTTGATTAGCCGGGATTAGCACCGCTGCCGGCGCCGAAAATTTCCTTTATTCTGACAGCGAATCTGTCTTCCACCACAACGATATTTCCGGTAGCGAATCTGGTGTCTTTCAGATATAAATCCGCGGGCGCATCAATGGGTTTATCAAGCTCCAATACCGAACCGGGTCCAAGCTGCAGGAGCCTCTGGATAGACACCTCTACCTGGCCGATAGTAACCGTAACAGGCACGTTCATGTCCAGCAAGATGTCAATATTTGTTCCGGGTCCTGTGGTTTTATCATCAGGTGCTTGTGAAAATTCGACTGATTGCGCCTGTGTTTGACCATTTTCCTGGCCGGCTTCGGTTGCCTGAGCCTGTTGTTCTTCGGTTTTTTCCTCTACGGCTTGTGCTGTTTCTGCCATCTTGCTATTTCCTTTTAATTGTTAAATAGTTTATTTTTTATTGTGCACATCAGATGCTGTAATTACTACGGCGTGGTTAGCATCGGATCTTGCGAGCCGGCCGCAAAAGACAGTTTGTCCTTTGAAAATCAATTCAATCGGTTCATTGACACTTTTATCGAGCAGCAATACATCGTCAGCCTGCAAACTAATTATCTCTTCAAAAGCGAGCGATGTAGAAGCCAGTCGGGCTGTAATAGAAACCGGGAGTTTATGGACATGGCCAAGCATTGCTCTGGCGACTTCTTCACTCGAAAAATCCACCTGGGCTTGTCTGTCCGCTCCAATAATCGGCTTTAGTTTGTCGCAAAACATTAAAAAGTAAGCCTCAGAGGAATTTTCCGAGTCGGTTTTCTCGACACTGAAAGTGATTTTGCAAAGTTCCTCGGCACCATCTGGTTCAATGGGTATCCGGCCCCTGACAATTTCGCTGCCAGGATGTAAATCGTAGTTTTCGCAAGAATCCGAAAAAGCTTTAACAATACCGCAGGCGATATCGAATAAAAGAGATTGTTCTAATTGAGATAAATCCCTGTCAGAATCCTCCACAGAGACGGTATCTCCGAGCAGTTGAGCGGCCCAGGCAATCGCGGTTTTGTCAGGTATGCCGACAAGGCCGAATGGCTGGTCCGGATCAGAGTCGAAAGCAAGGTAGTGATCGCCCTGATCGCTGTCAGAGGCTATAAGTTCGTTCGCAAAGTGTTGTGTGGTCAAAGTAATCGTTACGTTGAAATCACTATTGTAAAGTTGGGCGAATTCTTCGGCACAGCTCTGAGCCACTTTTTCTGTGAAACTGTCAAGTTTTTCGAGTTCTTCGCTGCTAAAGCAGTGAGGCTGCTGCCAGTTATATTCAGCAGCTTCTATCTTGTCGCTATCGTCTGTTTTCTTTGAGCCGATAGCGGCAAGAATTTGCTGCATCTTTTCTTTGCTCAGATTACGAGTACCTGCGCTGGTCATTGTATGGCGAATTCCTTGAAAAGTATGTGTTTGATTAGCGGTTTTGCATCAGGAAAAAGCTCTTCATTAAAAGCATCAAGAATCTGTAATTGAATACGCTTGAGGTTTTTATCGCCTCTGATATCTTCCAGTGTCAAACCCGCAAGATAGATGGTGAGCCAATTGATAAGAACAGGCTTTTTTTCTTCGAGAAGTTTTTCACCATTTTTTTTATCCAGCATCGAGCTTATTTCCAGGGTTATACTCGCTCGAATATAGCGTGTAACAGCCGGTTCGTTAAGATTTGCCACAACGGGTTCTAAGGGATAATACCACCTGTTTTTAGCTTCTGTCGTAGAAGCGTCCGTTTCCGGGTTTTCCGAGGAAATAGATGGAGCTGTTTGAGAAGGTTCGGTTGTTTCCGGTGCGGAAGAGCCGGCAAATAATCGTCCCAATAGGAAACCGGAACCGGCGCAAAGAACCACGATAACAGCTAATATTGCCCATGTCAAAATACCGATTTTGCCGTTGTCTTGTTGTTTAGATTCACCGGTGTCTTTTGTTTTTTCATCATCCTGTTGAATTTTTTCATCATCTGCCATTTTTCTTTCCCTTAACTTTTTTATTTAGCAACAGTTTACGCCGGCTGCATACACTTTTGCCGGCGGTACCGGCGGATTTTCTCTCGCAGAGTTCTGTCACTGATGCCTAATATCTTGGCAGCTTTTGTCTGATTACCTGAAGTGGATGTAAGCGTATCCAAAATTGCCTGACGTTCCACCTGTTCAAGCGGCAGGCCAGCCAAGCCTGAGCCCGGCGTTTGTCCGTTACCAATCGATAAGTTATTTTCCTGTGCAAGAGGCTGCAATTCATCAAAAAGCCACGAGACGTCAGCCAAAGACAGTGTTTGGCCGGTTCCCAGGATCAGTGACGTCAGTACAACATTTCGCAATTGTCGGATATTGCCCGGCCAATGGTATTCTGTGAAAATATTCATCATTGCCAAGTCAAGTTTGGTGATATGGCGTTGTGCCTGTCTGGCGTATAGATTTACAAAGTGCCATACAAGATCAGGCAAATCATCTCTTCGCTGCCTTAGAGGCGGGATAACCAATCTTAAACCGCTTAAGCGGTAGTAAAGGTCCTGGCGGAATCGGCCTTCGGCAACTTCCTGCAGGAGGTCTTTGTTGGTAGTACTTATTATCCGCACATCAACCCGGACGCTGTCATTTCCTCCGACTCTTTCAAAATCCTGCTGCTCAAGTACCCGCAGCAGTTTGGCCTGGAATCTTGATGGCGTTTCGGTAATTTCATCGAGGAGCAAAGTTCCGCCGTGGGCCATTTCGAATCGTCCCTTGCGCTGAGAATGAGCGCCGGTGAAAGCGCCTTTTTCGTGTCCAAACAGTTCGCTTTCAAGAAGTGAATCGCTTAGTGCCGCGCAGTTAACTCTAATATACGGCCCCTGCGTTCTTTTGCTGTGATGATGGATGAGAAAAGATATCAATTCCTTGCCTGTTCCGCTTTCCCCGCTTATTAAGACCGGTGCCGAAGTAGGAGCTATTTTTCTGGCCAGATTTACAGCCTGAATCAATTTTGTACTTTTACCTACTATTCTGTAAAGAGATTGAGCGCCTTGCTGTGCACAGTCGGCTGTTGAGACGGTGTGGTTCGGCAGGAAAGTATCCAGCAGATTTTCGATTTTTTCGCGATCGAGCGGCTTGGAGAGGAAGTTACAGCAGCCCGCGTTGACGGCTTTGACAGCTATATCAAGAATTTGCTGGCTGTTTTGTCCTTTTTGCTCCTGGAACTCGTACATCATAATCACGGGCAAGTCCGGCGTATTTTTTTTGATTTCATGAACCAGGTCAAAACCTTCTTTGGGTCTGTCTGGTTGAATGACACCCAACACGAGATCATAATCGCTGCCGTCGAGGAGGTTGGCAACAGCTTTTCTGTCGCTGGTAACGGTGCCTCGGATACTTTTGCGGGCCAATATTTCAAGCAAAAATCGAATTGCCTGCTGGTCTTCGTCGATTATTAATACATTTGCAAGCTGCTTTTTGCATTGAACGCTCTTTATGGTGTTTGACTCGATTTTACTCACTTATACGATACTCCTTTTTCAATTTTTAGAGATTCGAAACCAGTTTTTCAGCAATCAATTCCTCCGGTTTGTCCTGCTGGTACCAATTGATTAACCTGCTTCGTGCTTTTGCCATATCCGTCCATGGCGAATCAGGGTATTGGGTGATTAACTGTTGGTACATTTCAATTGCTGCCGATTGGTCTGTACTTCGCAGACAGTTGCCCATTTGAAATAAAATCCAGGCCTTTTTTTTATGCGGGTCTTCGTTTGCAGCCATACGATTAAGGGCTTCCTGATAACACTTTGCAGCTTCTTTCAGGTGGCCGTTGAGAAAGAGAATCTCGGCCAGTTCGAAGGGACTTTCGAGTTGTTGGGGCTGCTGTGAGAGTTGCTCGAATATTTCGAGGGTCTGATCGGTTATCTGTTGGGCAGGCATTTTTTCTTCATCTTGTTGTTTACTAACTAACGTATTCTGAGATTCAGTTTTGTTTTTTTGGGGTTCGGGTTTTTGGGGTGTATTTGATTTAAATGATGTTTCATCAGTTTCGGTTTTTTGAGCCGGCTTAACAGCAATGAGAGGTTCTGGTGATTCGTCCTGTGGTTCAAATCTAACGGAGCGGATTTTTTCGATTATCCGGTAAAGATTATCCTTGTTTTTACCGGCACTTATGTCTTTAGGATTGCTGATTCTTGCCTGCCACAGCTCGCGGCCGATGTCAGTTTCAGGGCTGTCGGCGATGAGCAAATCGGAATCCGCGGCGGCCGCGGTGTCGATGGGATTTTCATCTATATTATTGCCGGATTGCGTCTGCCATTTTTCTAATTGAATTTTAGCCAGTTGCTCAAAAGTTGCAGGCAAAGATATACTTGTATGTTCCGGGACGTCCGCTAAAGAGTTTTCCAGAAGGTTAACGGGATTTAGTTCATTCGAAAAAGTTTCTTTGGGGCCGCCAAGAGTCAAGATACAGATAATCAGAAATACCGAAAGCCGATTCGCATTAAAAATTAGGGAAAATTGTCGCCTTGTGGTTCCACTTTTCCCGCAGATTTTGGTTTTTATTATCATTTCCATTGTCCCAAAAGAGCTAATGCGGCTTTGTCGAAATTTCTTTGCTGGTTATAAGCCGTTGCCAGCAGATTTAACGCTTTTTGCCTGGTTTGTTCCGGAGGCTCCATATCCAAAAGCTGCAAACATACGGATTCGACCTGAGAATTCCGGCCGAGTTTCAAGCAAACCCCAGCCAGTTTGAGAACAATTTCATGGGCTAAAGGTCCGGGCTCGATGTCAACAAGAATTTCAGATAGTTTCTCCCGAGCCGGTTCGAAGTTTTCCTCGTCAATATAGCAATCAGCCAGTTCAAGATACACTTTGGCCTGTAGTTGCGGGTCAGGAATAAATTCGGCACTGTCACCGAGTATCGCAATAGCGTTATCGACCAAACCTATGGCCCGAAGAACCTTGCTTTTGAGCAGCAATATTGCGATAGATTCCTTCTGTGATAATGTTGCGGAGTGGATGTCTTCCAATACATCGAGAGCCTGAACGAAATTCCCTTGCTGTATATATCCTTCAACCAGGGCCGATATTGTTTCCATATATTCTTCTCTGGCCAGCCGTGACGGGCCACCCTGAAGTGCATATTGAAAAGCTTCACAGGCTGCTTCGGGATTTCCCAAAGCTAAATAGGTTTTTCCCAAGAAGAAATAAGCCGAATATAAATCTTTATTCTGTTCGTTTTTGACAAGTGAAACATATCGAGTCAGCCATTTTTCTGCGGATTCATAATCTTTCATTTGATAGAAACATTTACCCGCCTCTATAGCAGCAGTGGTTTCAGATTCTGCCGAGAGGCCGAGATTATAAACTTTGCCATAAAGTCGGGCAGCTTCGGCCACAAAACCGGCTTTGGCTGTAGAATCAGCAAGGCATAAATAAGCTTCGCCCGCGATCTCTGTATCAGGATATTGTTCAACAAGCTGCTGCAAGTCCTGGCGGGCGCCGGAATAGTCACGCAGAGAGTTTTTAATTTTGCTTGAGTTCAACAGGGCCAGCGGTGCCATGGATGAGCTTGAGAACCGATTAGCTACCAGTTTGTATTCTGCTATAGGTTCAGCGGACAGTCCTTGTTGGTCTTGCAGAAGCCCTAAAGCAAAGTGGGCATTTGAAAGACGTGTGTCTTCGGGGAATCCGAGCAGAAATTTTTGCCAAAGTGAAACAGCTTCGGCACTAAGTAAGGATATTTGCTCTGAAACGTAAGAAGTTTCAGTCGGATTGAAAATATCTACAATCCCTTTTTCATTCAGCTTTGCCAACAAACCGGCACAGCCGGCCGCTACTGTTAAACATTGCTGTGTTGTTGCCGCCGGCATATGTAAGCTTACTGCTCGTTTGCGGATTCCGATTTTAGTCGGTTCTAACGCCCAATGAATATCCAGTCCTGCATTGGCAGCGAATTTAGTCAGCAGTTCTTCAACCGACGCACCGTTACAAGAGACGTCATATCGAGCTGGTCTGCTTTGATCCAACTGTCGAACTTGCGGGCTCAACACAACCTTATTTAATTGTTCTGAGCCGAAGTTCAGGATGGTTCGTAATTGCGTTTCATTCAGCTTGACGAGAGGATCGGTTATTTTTTCAAAATCACCCCACGAACTTTCAGGAAGGTCGTTATCAGCGTCGCGAAGCCAAAGGACTTTTCTTGTTACTGCCTCAGCAGCCAGAAAGCTGCAATTTCGTTTTAGCGACAAAGCCCAATCTTTATCAAAATCCACCGTGTCGATTAAGGCGATTGCCTGATAAGTTTTGGTTCGTGCATTCAGGTATTGTTTCCTTTGCATTTCAAGCAAGCTGCGGTGGTAGTTGGCGATCACTCTCACAAGGGGACTGCGACTTTGTGAAATATTCCTGAATAAGCGGTTGGCTTGCTCATGATCGCCGGTTTTCTCAACACATAAAGCTATTTGCATCTGTAGGAAATCTCTCATCAAATCTTCCCGGGGTCTTGACGAAAGATTTTGTCGCAGCTTTTCATAAACCCCCAGAGCCTGTGCGTAATCCCCGTTGAGATAGAAATTTTGGGCGACATTCAGGGACAGTGGTTGTGTTGCGTCAGGTACGAACTGAGTTTTCTGTACCTGTTGTGGTGTTGTGACGATAGCTTCGGCAACCGATGGTTCAGGTGGAGATATTTGTTGGGGCAGGGGGGCGGGAGGTTGGCTCACAAGAGGTTCCGATGGAGATTTCAATGGGGAATTTGTTCTGTGGGAAGCCAATGTATACAGCAGCATAAGCGAGATCACAATAATGCCGGCAGCCAGAACTATCTGGACGGTTGAAAAACGCTTATGTGGTATGGGTTTGACCTCTGGGAGGCTTGTAACGGCAGGCTTTTCGATCTTAGCGGGTTTGGCTATATCGGTCAAATAGTTATAAAAATCGTTATCTCCGACGAAAACCTCTTGAACTGAAAGCTCCTCCTGGGCCCCCGAAAACAGATCATCGGCCTTGGAATCAGCTTCAGAGACTCGGTCTGTGAAGAGTTCTTCCTCGGCAGGTATATCGGGAGTATTTTCCTGTATCTGGCCCTGGTCAGGATACTCCGAAATGTTTTTTTGCTTTTCTGTTGTCATAGCTCTCGGTTATTGCCTGTTGCCAGCGCAATACTCATCCAGCGATCATGTTTAGAGCGCACCTGTAAACCTTTCTTTGTATGTGAGCAATACTTGTGCCAGATTCGATTAAAGCCGGTTTAATAGGGACGTTTGTTGGTTTTTTGCTGCAAAAACAGCCTTTTTGCTCTTAAAATTAGCGATTTGAATCGCGAAGACGTGTTAGGATTTTATACATTGCCGGCGGAGTTTACGACAGGAAAAAGTTCGTTTTTTACGGTCAATACTTATCCTATGGGAAATTATGCAACTGTTACTGTCTCGGCGGGGCGGGATTGTGGGGTCTTACCGGAAGCATTTTTCATTGTTTCGGTTGATACGGAAGGGACATCCTTGATATTGTGCTGTTTTACCTTGGCATAAAGGGTTGCTCTGCTTATACCAAGAAGTTCCGCGGTTTTTGTTTTTTGCCAGTTTGTCTCCTGCAGAGCCCGGGCAATCAGTTCACATTCGGCTTTTGCCAGCGAAAAATCCTTTATTTTATCGGCCCTTGTGTTATCAGAGAATTGGTTGGGTTTTCCCGAATCGATCACGATAGTGCTTAGACCGATTTTATCGGTTTCCTCCAGCAGTACAGCTCTTTCAATAACATTTCGGAGTTCGCGAACATTGCCGGGCCAATTGTGTTGCTGCAGGGTTTCAATAGCTAATTTAGTTATTGAGGTTATTTTTTTGACCTTTTCCGGACATATAGTCGACGTTTTGAGAAAGAATTCAGCAAGAAGCGCGATATCATCTTTGCGCTCAGGTGAACCAAGAGGGGCGATAATAACAGGGCAAATATCAAGGCGATAGTACAGGTCCTGCCGAAAACGTTTAGCTTGAACTTCACGGGCAAGATTGCGGTTGCTGGAGGCAATTATTGAGGCTTTACAGCTGATTTCTTTTGTGCCGCCAACTTTTCGGAAGGTTTTTTCCTGAAGAACACGCAATAGCTTGGCCTGCAGGTATAATGGCATCTCACTTATTTCATCGAGAAGGATCGTACCATCTGACGCCAATTCCAAAAGTCCTGTTTTTTCGCGGTCGGCACTGGTAAAAGAGCCTTTTACATGGCCAAAAAGCTCGCTTTCCAGCAGATTCGCGGTCAAAGCCGCACAATTTAGTGCTACGAACCGGCCGTTCGGGTGCCGGAGGGTATGAATGGCTTTGGCTGCCAACTCTTTGCCGGTGCCTGTTTCTCCCACTACCAAAACAGGGTTACATCGGCTGGCAGCGACGAGCTTGATTATTTTGAGGGTATCAAGTGCAGATTTGCTTTGACCAACCATGGAAATCGAGGCAGCGAGATCATCCGCAAAAAAAGTGTTTGTGCCCTTTTTTGAACTGTCCGTTCTGAGTTTGCTTTTTATACGGTCTACGATCTCACTTAGCTTATTGTGCTCTTTTTTTCCATTTAGATAATGGTGGGCACCGGCCTCTATAAATTGTGCGGGAGAATGTGTATTGTTTTCATCGCTGCCGACTACTATTATAGGTGTATCCGGATTTTTATCGGTCCTACCAAGAAATTTCCGGATAGAGTTTGGGGTGAACCGATGGTCAAAAAGAATTAAATCGGGTTCGATTCTTTGTACGACATCCAGTGCTTCAGCGATATCGTCAGCGGCGAATACTTCCCGGCCGACCTGTTGGGCTAATTGCTGAACTTCTATTTGCCTGCCTACTGTAACAACTTTTCGCAAATCCATGTTACCCCAAACAAAAAACCCGGCTTGCTATCCATTGGGACAACCAGCCGGGTTGAATTTTTTCAACCGGTTTTCCAGGACCGGAGAAGCTCTAAAAAACTTCTGCGGTTCCTGCTGGTATTTTATCCACGAACGATATATGAGGCCAAGTCCCCATTTTGCAATTTATCGTGTTTTTATTTCACAGTTTTTTGCGAAACGGGACACTCTAAAAACGGGACTCTTTTCATATATCAATGGACAGCACAGCACTATTTACTGAGCCACTATTTTTCCAGAAACTTTAACCGGATATTTTCATCGTAAGTTATTTTGTTAATCGGACGTCAGGCCGCAATAACTTCAATTTTTTATAGGACTGGCCAATAATATTATCGAAATATTACCGATTTTCAGCTTTCGGGTGACGTCACTCGCTCATCTCAACTTTATCGGACTACATAGTAGAACCGCTAAGTGAAATTAAGAGTAAGACAATCTGTTTTTTTATGGGACCTTTTGGACTTTGTCACATATGTCGGCGGAAATATAATTTTTTTTG
>CAYNKU010000013.1:0-2618 GCA_964397865.1 uncultured Pirellulales bacterium
TCGTTCCTTTTATTTTAGTCTGTTCGCCGAGCGCGAAAACCGGTAGATTAATTTTAGCGGCGTATCTGGTGTCGGCTTTTTACTGGCTGGGCAATTTATACTGGATGCGGCCAGTGACGTTAGCGGGGTGGCTTGCGTTTTGTTTTTATACGGCGGTTTTGTGGCCTGGGTTGGCGGTTTGTGTTCGGTTTTGCAGGATTAAAAAGATACCGCTTTTTCTGGCGGCGCCGATAGTTTTTGTAGGTGCGGAGAGGTTGCAGGGTCTGTTTCTGGGCGGTTTTTACTGGCGGCTTCTTGCGCACAGTCAGTACGCGAATATCACGCTTATACAGATATCGGATATCTTCGGTGCGGCGGGGGTATCGTTTATTGTCGCTATGGTCAACGGTTTAATCGCGGAATTGGTAATCGCGGGGCGGCGGAAAGAAATCTACAGGATCGAAAATTTTGTTAAAGCGGCTGTTGTGTGTATGGCGATAGCGGCGGCGATGGTTTACGGCAGGTGGAGGATAGAGGAGTCCGGTAAATTTATCGAGGCCGGGCCGATGGTGGGGTCGGTGCAGACGAATGTGCCGCAGGCTGTGAAGGAGTCTCTGGTTTCGGAAGATGTGACATTGGCGGAGCTTCTCGGCGGCAGCAGGGAATGCGCGGCCGGCGGCGCGGAACTTATTATCTGGCCCGAGACGATGGTGCAGGTGACACTTGATCCGAGGATACTGAACCTGCTGGACGAGTCGCACGAATTCAGGGTTTTGGACAGGAGGTTAAAGGAGAATGCGAAAGGGGCCGGCTATATACTCGTTGGCGCTTACGGTGGTGAGCCTGATATAAGAGATGACTGGACGATCCATTACAAGGCGCGGTACAACTCGGCTTTTCTGTATCGGCCCGACGGCAGCAAGGCTCCGGAGCAATATGACAAGATACATCTTGTGCCTTTCGGTGAGGTTGTGCCTTTTAAGAAAAGTGCGCCGTGGCTTTACGGTATATTGATGAAGTTTACACCTTACGATTACGATTATTCGCTGGATTACGGCAGCGAGTATACCGCTTTCGAGATAACGGCGGGAGAGAACGAATCCGAACGGGTTTATAAATTCGGCGTAATGATATGCTATGAGGACAGTGTTCCGAAGATCGCGAGAGAATTCGCGCTGGATAGCGACGGCAATAAGAGGCTTGATTGGCTGGTGAATATCAGTAATGACGGATGGTTCGTGCGGTTTGTGGAGGGGCGGGTATTGCCGAGCAGCGAACTTTCCCAGCATACGGCGGTCTGCGTTTTTCGAGCGGTGGAGAATCGCCTGGCGGTTGTCCGCAGCGTTAATACGGGTGTGAGCTGTATGATCGATACGCTGGGGAATATAAAAAATGGCTACGAGGCGGGGAATTTGCCGATGAAAGCTATGGCACGCACGGCCGTTGCGGGATGGTTTGCCGACAGGGTGCCTATAGACAAAAGGACGACGTTCTTCAGCAGGTGCGGCCAATGGCTGGATATGGGCTGTACGGCAGTGTTTTTTTTGATATTGACGGCGGCCTTTGGCTATATCAGAATAGTTAAGGCTGGAAAATCTTCGGGGCCGGGAAGGGTTGAGTATGACAGGAAAGATGAAAAAAACAGATAAACTCATCCGGGCGATTGCCGCCGGTGGGGTGGTGCTTGTTTTTACGGCGGTTTTTTTCTCGGGCTGTGAGGGTGGTTTTCCCGCTCTGGAGCAGGTTGGCGGCGGTTCGGTCGATTCGCTTTTGCCCGCGGCGAGCAGGATAGTTCAGGACGGTTTGACAGACAGTAATCCGCGAATAAGAGCTAATGTCATCGAGGTCATAGCTGACAGCGGGCAAACGCAGTTTGCCGGGTCGGTTCAGAAATTACTGGGTGACGAATCGGTTCCTGTGCGGTTCGCGGCGGCGCAGGGGTTGGGAGATTTGAAATACTCCGCTGCCCGCGGCGCGCTAAAGCAGGCGCTAAACGACCCTGATGAGAATGTTCGCATCGCAGCCGGCTATGCGCTTAGTATGCTGGGAGATGGCGCAAACCTCGATATCGTGAAGAAGGCGATAAAAAGTAAAGACCAGACCGTTCGGGCTAACGCGACAGTTTTGCTTGGTAAGGCGGGTGACAAGGACAATATCGGGCCTCTCTACGAGGTTTTGAGAGACGCGGATTCGGATTATAAGGTGAGGTTCCAGGCGCTGGAAGCTATCGCGAGACTCGGGGACGAAGAGGTTTATCGCAAGCTGTGGACTATGCTAATAAGTGTTTATGCCGACGACAGGGCTATGGGTGTGCGGGCGATGGGGTCGCTGGGTACGCGGAAAGCGAAGGATATCCTGATAACGAAACTCGACGATGATGTTTTGGAAGTTCGGCTGGCGGCGGCGGAGCAGCTTGGTATGCTCAGGGATAAGAGCGGGGAAAAAGAGGTTCTGGCGGTATTTGAAAAAAATCTGACGGCGGGTATGGAGGCCGAGGAAAGGGTCCGGGTTAATGTGCTGGCAGCCCTTGCGATTGGGCGGATAGGTGGCGATTCACTGCCTAAATATCTGCCCGGGCTGTTAAAAAATGAGTCAAAATTCGTACGTATCGCTGCCGGCAAGGCGGTTTTCCTCCTTGC
>CAYNKU010000013.1:2628-13635 GCA_964397865.1 uncultured Pirellulales bacterium
ACTGTTTTGTTTGCGCATTTTAACAAAAATCACTTGACCTTTTGGCATTTAAAGCGTAAAATCAGGATGCTTATACTACCATCGTTTTTTGGAGTATATGCCGCCGAGGAGGCGTTTTGAGGTAAGAATTACTGAAAGGAGCTAATCTTGAGTACACTGACGAAAGTTTTAATAGTTTTGTTGACGTTATCATCGATTTTCGTCTGTGGCATAGTGGTAACGTACGTTGCCAACGCAGATAATTACAAAAAACAATATGAAAATCTCCGGGCCGATAGGGACAGTCTGAGAAAGAAGTCTGACGGCCTTACGCAGCAGGTTAACGAGAAGATCGAGGCAAGTAAGCAGCTTGAGAGCAAGCTTAGCGGCGAAATAGCATCGCTTCGTGCCGAAGTCGACAGCCTGAAGGTCAGCCTGAGCAGTGCAGAACGAGAGAAGGCTGCCCTGGTACAGAAGCTTGACGGCTGGGCGAGCATAGTCAAGGATTTCCGCGAGACCAACGACAGCCAGGCCCAGTTGCTGCAGAAAGCGATGGATGATTTGAAGGTGGTTGAAGCGCAGCAAATCAAGGATCAGAAAGAACTTACCGAGACCACAGCGGCTTTGATGGAGAAGATGGCGATAATCGAGACACTGCGAGCGGACAGCAAAAGCCTTGTGGAGCAGAATGTCGCTTTGCAGGCGAAGCTGGATACTTATCTGCAGCCTCTGGGTCAGCAGGCAGTGGCGGTGGCACCTGCCGCACCGGTCAGGCCGGCTCGTACGATGATGCCAGCTCCGGTCGAAAATATCGATCTCAAAGCGCTGGTAACACAGGTTGATCTGAAAAACTCGCTCGCCGGCATATCGATAGGAGCCGCCGACGGAGTCAAAGAGGGAATGAAATTCCATGTCACCCGCGGCGACGATTTCCTTTGTGATATTTTAATTATAGATGTCGATGCCGAACAGTCGATTGGTGTGCTCGATCTGGTTCAGCAGCAGCCTCGGGTCGGGGACAGCGCATCGACTAACCTGTAAGGGCTTGTCATCCGCTGAGCTTGAGGCTTAACTAAAGGCGGTTAATGGTTTTATAACTCGAAGAGGTTTTGCATATGAGTCCTGAAAATAAGACTCGCGGTGGTAAAATAATTGCGGCGAGCAACGTGTACACAGTTATGCTTGCCCTGGCTCTTTGCGCGGTATTGGCTACCGCCGGTTTACTCGCGTATAAGTGCTATTTCCAATACGGCACAATCTTCACAATTCCGTAGCAAATTGACTATTGACAATTCTCTTGTTTACTGTATTCTTTGCAATAAAGACAGTCAGTTAATTACAAGAGAAGGGAGTCGACAGTGCTACTGGACACAATCCTGGGCTGGTTCAGTATGGATATGGGTATCGATCTTGGTACCTGCTCCACACTCGTGTGCGTACGCGATAAGGGTATTGTTCTGAATGAACCTTCTGTTGTGGCGGTGCGCAAAGGAACCAATATCGTCCTCAATAACGGTGACGCCGTCGGTCTTGTCGCGCGCGAGATGCTGGGCAAGACTCCCGGTTCGATCAGCGCTATAAGGCCTCTCAAAGACGGGGTGATCAGTGACTTCGAAATTACCGAACGTATGCTGAGTTACTTTATCCGGAAGGTTCACGGGCGGGGCAATCTCGTGCGGCCTCGCGTGGTGATCGCGGTGCCGAGCGGTATAACGGCGGTCGAGAGGCGCGCGGTTATAGACAGCGCCGAGCGTGCGGGGGCGAGAAAGGTTTATCTTGTCGATGAGCCGATGGCGGCGGGTATCGGGGCGGGACTTCCGATTACAGAACCTACCGCATCGATGATAGTCGATATAGGCGGCGGGACGACGGAGGTTGCGATAATGAGCCTGGCGGATATCGCGACGTGTCAATCGGTTCGAACCGGCGGCGACGATATGGATGAGGCGGTTATCAATCATCTGAAGAAAACCTATAATCTTCTTGTGGGTGAGGCGCGCGCGGAGAAAGTGAAGATTCAGCTTGGTTCGGCGGCGCCGCTTGAGGAAGAGCTGACAATGGAGATCGCCGGCAGGGATACGATAAGCGGTCTGCCGAGGAAGATAGTTATAACCAGTGAAGAAATTCGCGAATCCCTGCGGGAGCCGGTAGCGGGAATTATCGACACGGTTACTGACACACTCGAAAAGGCCGAACCCGAACTGGCGGCGGACCTGATAGATAATGGTATTCATATCTGCGGCGGCGGCTCACTGCTGCGGGGCCTGGATACGGTTTTGACCAACTCCACCGGCCTGAAGGTCGAGAGAGTGGAAGATCCGCTGAGCTCGGTCGCGAGGGGCACAAGCGTATACCTCGAGAATCTGGAGCTGTGGAAAGACACGATGGACCACAGCGAATACGGCTGGGAGTAAGGACGTGTAAAAAAATTATCTTCGGTTTTTGGCCGGCTGTGGCGTCGGCTGGCGGCGTCAGTAAAATTCGACCTACCAACCAGTAGGCCTGCATTTTACTTCCTTGCCAGCCTTGTCCTCGCAGAGCCAAAAACGAAACCTAATTTATTTACAAGTCCTAACGCGACCGATCAAGCAGGGGCTGGGCCGTTGCGGGCATCGAAGCGCCGATGGAATAATCAATTATGGCAAGGAAGCAGAACAAAGTCTCCGGCAAGATGTTGTTTACCTGGTTCATGCTGGGCGGGTTTATTCTGCTTTTTGCTCCGCATAGTGTCACGAATAAATTTCAGTTCGCTTTTTCGCACGTTTTCAAATGGCCTTTGAATCTGGGCAGAAATATTTCCCTTGCCGCCACAAGGTATTCGAGGTTCGATGGCGTAAGCCGGGCAGAAGAAAAACTGCAAACCCATATTGCCAATTTAAACGCGGAACTGGTGGAGGGCCGCAGAAGGTTCGAGAGGCTCTACGGGCTGCATAACAGTTATGTCTGGGACGGGGTGAGCTTTGTGCTGGCGGATGTTATCACTTCCGCGATAGATCAATCGCACAGCGAACTGGTGATCGGCTGCGGTGAAAACAGGGGGCTTTCGAGGGGGCAGTTCGTTCTGGGCGATAACAGTATAATTGGCACGATAGTTGATGTTTCCGCGAACCAGGCGAAGGTTCGGCTCATCAGCGATCCGGCATCGATACTGGCAGTAAAAGTCGGCGGGCTGGACGCGGTATTGACGGGCGCGGGAAAAGCTGAAGCGAAAATAAAAATGCTCAAAAGAAAACACAAAATCAAGCTTGGTGAAAATGTTTTCGCGCAGAGAAAATCGGGATATCTCGATGCCCCGATGAAAGCCGGGACGATAGTGAATCGAAAGGTCGACGCGGAGTTTCCGCTTTGCTGGGATATAACTGTCAAGCCGGCGTGTGATCTGGAGAGCGTTAAAGATGTGGCTGTGATAATTATGAATCCGCCGGAATAATGAGGGTATAAGAATGCGATGGCTGCGATTTGCGGTTCTGGTTATAACGGCTGCCATCGTGCAGGTGAGCGTGTTTGAATACCTTCTGGTCTTCAACATGAAGTTCAATCTGCTTTTGGTGCTTTTGGTTTTTTTCGCGGTATACTGCAGGGGTTCGGATGCGATAATCACGTCTTTTGCGATAGGTTTCGCGGCAGATCTGATAAGTTCGGCGATGGGGCCGCGGATAATCAGTTTCGGTCTGTTCGGAACGCTGCTGGCGAATCTGCACCGCGTAATCGCGATAAGGAGTAAGCCCTATCAGGCCGTCGCGATATTTTTGGTCGGCGTGTTGACGAGTGTGTGTATGATTTTTCTGAACTTCGTAAAAGGGATCGGTCAGCCGGTGAATATATATCACGTGGTTTTAGGGACATCGCTTTATTCATCTATCCTGGGACCTTTTTTGTTCGGGTCATGCGCGTGGTGGATGAGATTTAAGACGCAGAAATTGAGCGGCTACTGAATGTAAAGACAATATGTTCAACAAACGGGTTAAAATTTTCGTATTCGTTGCGGGGCTTTGCCTGGCGATTTGTGTGCTCAAGCTCGCGCAGCTTCAGATCAGATCGAGTTCGGTCTATCGTGAAAAAATCGAATTTCTCAAGGAGCAGCGGAGCTATTCGCGACAGTTTAAGACTTTAAGGGGCAAAATTCTGGACAGGAACGGACGTGTTCTCGCGACCGATGAGCCGCGATTTTACCTCGAAATAAGTTATGAGCCGGCGAGTGTTCTTGACGAGCGGGTAGGGCGCGCCAAGCTCCTCGAAGCCTCCCGGAAAGAGGATTCGGACGCCGAGATTTCAAAGGTGCAAAACGAGCTTGCCGTGAGAATCGAAGAGGTCACCCGGATACTCGATAAATGCACGAATTTCGGCATCGAACGGGCCGAGATCGAAGAAAGAATAACGCAGATAAATGACCGGATGTGGAATTTGCGGAGTTTTATCGCCTGGCGAAGGAGCGGTCCCGCTCCGGAAATACTGATGAGATATCCGAGCATAACGAGTGTGCCGCAGTCGGTGGCGATGGAAGATTTCGAGAGAAGATTCGCAGAACCCAATGACAGGCTAAGGCGAATCGCGAGGGTAAATGATATCGCGGAGATGGCGAAAAGCGCGGCTTTGCTCGAACTGAAGACCGAAGACGAGATTTTTACCGCCCAGTTGGAATTCATAGAGACCGAGGGCGTTGAAATTCGACCGCAGGCGGTAAGAGTCTATCCCTACGATTCGACAGCGGCGCAGGTAATAGGTTGGGTGGGGCCGCCCCAAAGCGAAGATGAAAAACTTTTCGAGGGTGACAGGCTGGTTAGTTATCTCGGCGGCGAAGTGTGTGGACGTGAGGATGGGGTCGAATATGTCTGTGAGGAGATTCTTCGCGGCAGGCGGGGTGAGGCTGTTTATGATATCGACCGGCAGTTGGAGAAGCGCACGGAGACGATCTTCGGGCGGGATGTTTACCTGACTATCGATATCGAACTGCAAAGGAAAATAGAGCAATACCTTGGTGACGAGACGGCGAATCCGGAAAATTTCGATGTGCCGATGGCGGCGGCTGTGATAGAGCTGGCGAGCGGTGAGATTTTGGCGATGGCTTCACTTCCGAGTTACGATCTGAACCGGGTGAGATACGATTATGGCGAACTCGCGGCCGCGGATGGCAAACCTTTAGTCAATCGCGTAATAAACGAGCTTTATCCGCCGGGTTCGGTTATTAAGCCTGTGATTTATATTGCCGGCGCCGAATCGGGAGTTATTACTGCCGGTGAGGCTATAAGTTGTCCGGCCCATGATCCGCCGAAAGGCTGGCCGAGATGCTGGATACAAAAGAAATACTCCTGGCTCGGTCACGACGAACAATTCAGCGGCGAGGGCGGCAATATCGCGCGCAATGCTCTTCGTGGTAGCTGCAATATATATTTTTCCCGCCTGGCCGATCGGATCGAGCCGATCGATCTGCAGAAGTGGCTTTACGCTTTCGGTTATGGTCGCAAAATCCTGCCGAGACCGCAGGCGGGCGGCCAAAGCGTATTAAACAGGAACCTGCGGCAGTACGCCGGCGCGATATCGAGCAAGAATCCCGATGTAAGTGATCCTTTTTTTGGGCAGTTGCCGGAACTTAAAGAAAGTGACAGGAGGTGGTTCGGGATGGGGCAGGGTAATTTGAGGGTTACTGTTCTTCAGGTTGCCAACGCGATGGCGACTATCGCGCGGGGCGGGCTATACAGGGCGCCGCGCATTTTCGAGGTCGAAGAGCTGCCGGGGCAGTACTATTCGCTCGACATATCGCCGGAAATACTAAAGACCGTTCGCGAAGGGATGAGCGCGGTCGTTAATGAGCCACATGGTACGGCTTATGAGGAGTTTCGAGGTCATAACTTTTCCGGGGAGGATGTTACGGTATACGGCAAAACCGGTTCGACCGAGAAGCCGGAACACGCGTGGTTCGCGGGCTTTGCCGAAGAGAGCGGCGGCAGGGGCGTAGCTATCGCGGTAGTGGTCGAAGGGGGTGAGCAGGGTTCGAAGGACGCGGCGCCGCTGGCACGCGATATTATCCGGCTGTGTATCGAGGCAGGGTATCTGGGTACGAAGGAATCGGCAGTAAATTAAGAGCCGCGGTATTTCAATTATATTTTTCGAGGTAGTTCATCGTCTTTTCGATTATGGCGGCGGCTACGGGGGAGGCTACGGTTCCACCAGTGTAGCCTTTGCCGAGTCTCCGATTGGGTTTGCGTATGGAGACCAGTACGGCTATCTTTGGGTTCTCTACCGGTGCCCCGGCTAAAAAAGAGGCCATATAGTCGGTTTCGGAATATCCCCTGGCGTCGGTTTTGGCGATGTTGGCGGTGCCTGATTTTCCGAAGAGCTGCCATTTTTCGAGTTTTGCGCGATAGCCGGTGCCGTCGTTGATAACGCTAACTAAGGCCTCGTCGGTGATCCATTTCGCGACTTCGGGACTGATGACATAGCCGACCTGTGGAGGCGGGCGTTTTAGTGTTACGATTTCGCCCTGAGGGTCGACTATGGCGCTAACTACATAGGGTTTGATATACCGTCCGCCGTTGGCGAGCATGCAGAAGGCTCTTAGTAACTGGATCGCGCTGACGGTGATTTCCTGTCCGTAAGGGATTCTTGTGACGCTGTAACCGGTCCATTTTTTCGGCGGCCACATCAGGCCGGGGACCTCGCCGGGCAGGTCTATGCCGGTTTTTCTGCCGAAGCCGAAGAGTTTGAGGCCGTTATAGAGCCTGTCTTTGCCGAGTTTCTGGCCGATTTTTGCCATGCCGATATTGCTCGATTGCGCGAGTATCTCTTTGACTGTCATATTGCCGAAGCTGTGGCCGCCGTATTCTCCGATCCTGCCGAATCCTTTGCCGGAATAGCTGCCGTGTTCGCAATATATTTTTTCGGTTCGAGTGACGACGCCGGCGTCGAGGGCGATGGCGGCGATGAAGGGTTTGAGGACGCTGCCAGGTTCGAACTGGTCGGTTACGGCGCGGTTGCGACGATCGTTGGGGTCGGCGGATGAAAAATTGTTCGGGTCGAAATCGGGCAGCGATACCATTGCCAGTATCGCTCCTGTTTGGGGTTCGGCGACGATGGCGACGGCGGCTTCGGCTTCGAAGGCTTCGTACTGTTTGAGAAGTTCGGCCCTGACGAACTGCTGGATGGCGGCGTCAATTGTGAGTATGACGCCTGCGCCGTCGGTGAGCGCTTCGCTTTGCTCCTTTAGCCTGATAGGTCTGCGGGCGGCGTCGGCGAAGAAAATGTTGCGACCGCGGTTTCCGGCGAGTTGTTTTTCGTATTTTAGTTCTATTCCGGCGAGTCCGCGATTATCGCCGCTTGTGAAACCGACGATGTGGCTTGCCAGGGGCCCTATCGTGTAATGTCTCCGCCAGTCGGATTCGACGCCGATACCGTAAATTTTCGCGACGGCGTCGCACTCATTAGCGTCGGCGGCGGCTTTGATCTTTACGTAGCGGGGGTTTTTGCTTTCGTTTATCAGAGCGCATATTTCGTGTGCGCCCATATCGAGTATGGGCTGGAGATGACCGGAAACTTCCTTGGGGTCTTTTATGATCAGCGGATCCGCGAAGATGCTCTGGATTTTATTGCTGGCGGCGAGTACGCGACCCCTGCGGTCGAGGATGACTCCGCGGCGGGGTTTTTGCATTTCCATTCGATGGCGCTGTCTGCTCCAGAGTGACGAATAATGTTCGGCTTTTATTCGCTGGAGGTGGAAACATCGCCACGCGAGCAGTAGAAAGGCCGCGATAACGACCAGCAGAATAGAGATGGTAATTCTAAGATTTTTCAATTTCTCAGCCTATGGTAATTTTGAAACAGCTTTTAGTTAATTGACGGTATGTTCAGTCGCTATCGAGGTGCTGTGAGACGGCGGCGGGGTTGATCAGGTTCTCCAGTTGAAGCTGCTTTTGCCAGAGCTGCTGTTTGAGCCGGAGCTGCCGGCGGTTTATGGTGCTTAGGCGATAGAACATACGATTGTCGGCGTTTCGCAGGCAGACGGTAAGAATCAGTACGGCCGTCAGGTAAAAGACCACAAAAACAAAGCGGAATTGGGAGCCCATGATACGCTCTTGGTTCAGGAATATACGAAAGTTCAGTATTCGAAAAGTTTAACGTCCCGGCAAACTCAAACGCATTCCGACATCGAGACTGTCGGCATTTTCGAGGATACCGGAATTCAGCCTGGCTATTTCCGTGTAGCGGGAGCCGTCACCAAGTTCGTTGGCGGCGATTCCCCAGAGATTATCACCCTCTCGGACGACGTATTTGCGATCGCTTTTCTGTTTTTCGGTTTCCGCTGAAAGATGTCTTCTGCCGATGGATTTGACCTTTTCAAATATTGTTTCAGCGAGACCTGCTTCGGAAGGTTCTTCGGCTTGCGCGGTCAGTGCGGGGATGATCAGCTTCTGGCCCTGATAGACGTGGTCGATAGATTTGAGCAGTTTTTTGTTGGCGCCGAATATCTTCTCGATGTTGGCGAGTCTATTTCCTTCTTCGGGGCCGTAGAACTTTTTGGCTATGGCAGCGAGAGTTTCGCCGCGGGCGGCTACATGTTTTTTGGGCCAGTTCCGGCTGCCCTGCGCTAAACTTCGGGTCGTCGGCGCAGGTGCGGGCGACAGTTCCGGCGCCGGCGCGTGCGCTGCAGAAGGCGCCGTGGGCAGGGCTGTCTCGAAGCGAACGACCTGATTGTCGGCGGGCGGGGTCTGGGAAGCGGCGGGTCTTGTAAACTGCCTTGTGTCGATTACTTCACGGTAGACTTTGCGTTCGTTGGCGGCGATACCAGTCTGGCGCATCTGTGAGTCGACCATATTGGTGGTAAGTTCGTTGCTGTTGGTAGGCCGGTAAAAGTTTGGCAGGCCGTTGATTATAAAGGCGATTATAAATATGAAGACCAGACCTAAAAGTAATCCAACCTTGGCATCGGATGTCATATATTCAACTCCAAATTCCTTCGAGGCGGTCCCGAATCTTATCCGGGCCTGCTTTTAACATCTTTGTGCGATCCTGAGTTTCGCGCTCCTTGCTCTCGGGTTCTCGTGAATCTCATCGGCATCGGGCGTTAACGGTTTTTTGGTAATTACGCTGTAAATGCCCTGCTTTTCGTTTTCCTTAAAATTGAACTTAACTATCCTGTCCTCAAGGCTGTGAAAACTGATAACCGCAATTCGGCCGGTTTTTTTCAGCACATCCGGCGTCGCGTCGAGCAGTGTCTGAAGATTCTCCAGTTCATTATTGACCGCTATTCTCAACGCCTGAAACGTCCTCGTTGCCGGGTGTATCCTGGTTCTCGTTTTTGCCGGGCGGGCGAGCGCCCTGGAGACTATCCGGGCCAGTTCGCCGGTAGTGGCAATCGGGCGGCTCTTTCGGCTTTTGACGATAAACCGCGCGATCCGCCTCGAGGCCCTGTCCTGTCCGAATTTATAGATCAGATCGGCCAGTGATTTTTCATCGGTTTTATTAATTATATCGGCAGCAGTGGTCTTTAATCTTTTGTCCAATCTCATATCGAGGGGCATATTTGTCTGAAAACTAAGTCCGAAGGTGCTGTCAGCCAACTGCCCGGAAGAAACGCCGAGATCCGCGAGGATAAAATCGACCTTGTCTGCGCCCTGCTCATGAAGAACTTCGGCTATTCTTGAAAAATTGGAGCGGACAAGCACGACTTTGCACTTTAAGGATTTTAACCGCTGTTTTGCCTGGTCAATGGCCTTGTCGTCGACGTCCAGGCCGATAATAGCACCCTCTTTATTCAAATACCGGCCGAACAGTAAACTGTGACCTCCGTGCCCGATGGTCGCGTCGACCATTACCGCATCCTGCGGTAAGCTTATCTGTTCGGCCAGAGTCCTGGCGAGAACCGGAATATGATCTGCTATGGAACTGTTCACCTGAATCTCATAATCCCGAAACCGCTTTTTTAATACTGATAGAGCCGAATCTTCAGATTGCGAATCTGCTTCTAAAAGGCGGCGGCAAGCGGTTTTTTCTGCTTCAGCAGTTCGCTGACAGCAGGGGAAAACTCAACGCCCGAAAAGAGCTTGTCGAGCTTTTTGAGGCGCTGGAGCCTTTCGGAAAGTATCTGCGCCGAGGCAAAAGTCTGCTCGTCAATGTCTCGTTGGCCGTCAAGGCTCTGTTTCAAGATTTTGCAATAGTTAGAGTCCATCCCGATCACCTTATATCCGTTTTAATATTCGATCTTTTCGTTCTGTTTTTGCAGGACTTCCCGTCGTGCCTGCGACATCTGCTTTTGATACTGGGCCATGTGGTCGGCGAGGTAGCGGTCCCAGTCCTGGTTGTTCCAGATTTCGATGTGGTCCCTGACGCCGACGAGTGTTATCTGGTCTTTCAGGCCCGCCCTTTTTCGCAGCCTTTCGTTGATCAGCAGTCGGCCCTGGTTGTCGAGTTCGACCTTGCTGGTCAAGGCGAAACTCAGCCTTTCAAACGCCACCGCCTCATCGGAAGCTGTTGTTTTGGGAGCGACGGAGAGTACGACCTGCTCGAAATATTTTTCGGGGTATAGACACAGTATGCCGTTCGTGCCCAGGACGAGATAAAAATTGCTGCCGTGTTCGACGGCGTCTATCTGGCTGCGGAGCTTGTTGGAGATCAGTACCCTGCTCTTGGCGTCGACAACGTGCTGGTATTCACCTGTTAATAAAAGCATGGCATATGCCCCACTTAACTTTATCAATAAGGGAAAATATACCACTTTCTCCCACTAAGTCAACAAATAAAAAAAAATTTTTACAATTTTCTAAATATTCTTGACTTGAGCGGCAAAAATGTACATACTTTGTATGTACATTGTGATACATTTGTGTTTGGGAGTGTCGACAATGCCAAATACAGCGATAATTAACGCAAGAATAGACCCGGCAGTAAAAAAAGAGGTTGTGGAGATACTAAACTCATTGGGGCTAACCACTTCGCAGGCTATCTCCTTGTTTTTCAAGCAGATTATTTATAAACGGGGCATTCCATTCGAAATAAGGATTCCAAGCCCACAGTCCATGCAAACCATAGCCAAAG
>CAYNKU010000013.1:13735-18317 GCA_964397865.1 uncultured Pirellulales bacterium
ATTCCATTCGAAATAAGGATTCCAAGCCCACAGTCCATGCAAACCATAGCCAAAGTCGAGGCAGGAGAGGGATTGCATGAGGTATCCGATGCTGATGATCTTTTGAGGGAACTCAAGAATTGAAGCTGAGATTTCACGATGATTTTAAAAAAGATTACCGCAGAATTATAAAGCTGGTGATGGATTCAAAAGCCCTTGACAGTAATCTTAGGACCATAGCCCATATCCTGCTTTCCGGGGGTAAACTGCCAGACAAATATGCTACTAACGATCTTTTGTGTGATGGAACCGGTTGGTATGAAACATTCGTTTACGATGACGGCAAACACACGATTATAATGCAGTATAAAATTCAGGGACAGCGTATTTATTTAGCACGGCTGGGAACACCCTCGGTACTAAGCCGAAAAAGAAAATTACTTTGAGATAACTATCTCCCACATTTTCAAGAGGACGTCCCTGTAATACAAAATTCCATGCCACAAAAAAGCTCATCAAAGTCCGCTCGGTGGGGGGAAAATTTTTTGCGGATAGTCCGGTATTATCTGCTGATTTTTTAGCTTATCAAGCGCGGGGCAAAAAACATCTCGAAGGGGCGGATTTTGTTCGGTTTTTGTTAGGGTTTTTGGCGGGGGTTTACCGATAGAAATATCTGGCAGCACAAAGTGATTTGGCCTGAGGGATAAGGTCAATGAGGCAGCCGATTCAAAAACAGGGCAAAAAAATGTACAGAAAGACAGACGATAATAATCAGCCGCTTTGCCGATTCGGCCCCGGTGGGGATTTTGTCACCAACTGGCCCGCCGAAAAACCGGAGCCTGCCGGAGAGGCGGAAAACAGCCTGACGAAACTGCTCGCCAGGCTCAGTGAAATTATAAACTCACTGGTCGGGGCGGATCTGTCCGAAGCGGATACCGGTTTTTCCGGCCGGATGTCATTTATCAAGGAGGGCTCAAGATATGAGGTTAAAGCAAGTGCCGTTGAACAGCCGGCTGACACCTCGCCAGATGCAACTGCTAAAAGCGATCGCCGAGTTCCAGCAGAACCGATGCTATTCGCCGACGATTGCGGAGCTGGCAGATCGTCTAAACATTCGCCGAAGCACCGCGTTCGAGCACATCGCCGAGCTAAGAAAAAAGCATCTTCTCTCAGCATCGCCGGGCAAGGCACGCTCTTTGAACTTAACGTCCAAAGCGCTTGAGCTTTTGGATTACTTCGAGTGTGAAAACTCGGGCGGTTTCGGCAGCAGTGCGGGGGGGATCGCGCTTTATGGCAGGGTCGCCGCCGGTGCGCCGATCGAGGCGATAGAACAAAGCGAGAGGCTCAGCCTTAGTTCGCAGTTCGGTGATTCGGATGAGACGTTCGCCCTGGAGGTTGTCGGCAACAGTATGGTAGAGGAGGATATCCGCGACGGGGATTATGTGATCTGCCGAAAGAGTCAGGTCGCGGAAAACGGCCAGCTTGTTGTCGCTATCGTGGACGACGAAAACGCCACGCTCAAAAGATTTTACCGGGAGAAGACGTGCGTTCGGCTGCAGCCTTCGAACCGCGATTTCGAACCGATATATTCCGACAACTGCCGGATCGAAGCGGTGGTGGTGGGGCTGGTAAGAAAACTGTAAGGCCCGGCCGGCGGGGGTTTGTTTTCATTTGCTACGGTTGGCAAAAGAAGCTACAATTCTTTTATGGTCAAGAGAAGAAAAACCATTACGGTCAAAGCCGGTTCGGTAAAGATCGGCTCGTGTGGGCCTATTGTCATTCAATCGATGACAAAGGTTCATACCACCGATATCGCCCGATGTAGAAAGCAGGTGAATGAGCTTGTCCGTGCGGGCTGCGGGCTGGTCAGGATCGCGGTACCTACGCGAGCCGATACGGCGGCCTTTGGAAAAATTGTCTCGAAAGTTTCCGTACCTCTGATAGCCGACATTCATTTCAGCGCCGCCCGCGCGATAGAGGCGATAGAATCCGGCGCGGCGAAGATCCGGCTGAATCCCGGCAACATAAAAAAACCGAGCGACATTCGGCGGATCATAGATTCCGCAAAAGCGCACAAAACCGCTATACGTATCGGGGTCAACGAGGCAAGTATCCGTGATTTGAAAAAAAAGGATGTCCCCGCAGCGAAGCGGGTTTCACTTATGCTGCGGGAGATGAAAAAATATGTCAAAATCTTCGAGGGTCGTAATTTCGATCAGCTCGTTCTAAGCGCCAAAAGCACCGACACAAAAAGGACTATCGAGATCAATCGTCTGCTCGCGGATAATTTCGATTACCCGATCCACCTCGGTCTGACTCATGCCGGCCTTGTGGAAGATGCTCAGATACCCTCGGCGATCGCGCTCGGGACGCTGCTGGCAGAGGGGATAGGCGATACGATAAGGGTAAGTGCGGCGGGCAATCCTGTTTTCGAGGTCGAAATCGCAAAAAAAATTCTTTCGGCCCTGGGTCTTTATCAGCGAACGAGGCCGGAATTGATAGTGTGTCCGACCTGCGGGAGGGTTCAGATAGACGTGGTCAGGCTGGCACGTCGGGTCAAGAAGAGCCTCTCGAAGGTTAACAAGCCTTTGCGGGTCGCGGTTATGGGCTGCGTTGTAAACGGGCCTGGCGAGGCCGCCGACGCGGACCTGGCGATATGCGCGGCGAAGAATAAGGCTTTTATTTACCGCCGGGGAAAGAAGATTTCCGTAGTGGCTGAAAAAAATATCATCGGCGCATTACTGAATGAACTGGCAAAACTCTGAAAGCTCATCGGGGCAGGGCCTATTAATGATATCGCAGCAGTTCAAAGAAATACTCAGGCGTTTTGGTATCGTTATACTTTTCGCGATCGGCTTTGCGTATGTCGAGGCGGCGGTGGTGGTTTATCTGCGGGAAATTTTTTATCCGGGGGGTTTTTGCTTTCCTCTAATACCGTTCGACGAAATGGCCGGTGCGGGGAAACTGCTCTTGACCGAGATCGGCAGAGAAGCCGCCACGCTTTTGATAATCCTGACAGGCAGTCGGCTGATGGGACGAAACCGCTCGGAAAGATGGGCCGCGTTTTTGACGATCTTTGCCGCCTGGGATATTTTTTATTACGTCTGGCTAAAGGTCATAATCGACTGGCCCGGCTCGGTTATGGACTGGGATGTGCTTTTTCTGATACCGGTAACGTGGGCGTCCCCGGTGGCGGCGCCGGTTCTTGTATCGCTTACTATGCTTACTTTTGCCGGTATGATACTTTACAGGACATCGAGCGGAAAGAGTATCAAACTCACGAGGATAGAACGCTTTGCCCTTATTTTTTCGGCGGTGATCGTGGTAATATCGTTTTGCATAGCCGGGGCGAAGATCAACACGCCCGATTATCGCGATTACTTCCACTGGCCCTTATTCGCGATCGGCAATTTATCGGCGATCGCTGTTTTTTGTAAGGGCCTTATTCGATCCTGAAATATTCAACTCTGCTGCGGTTCCGAGACAGGTTTCGAATCGTGATTCCTCACGCCGGCTCTGCCTCTTGGTTCGGCTGGTTTTTGAGAATAGCCCTCGAACTTGCCGAAGATCATCTTGCCGGCGGAGGTCTGCAGCGAACTTGTTATGCTTATCATTACGTCCCGGCCGATTTTGTTGCGAGCCCCTTCGACTACAACCATTGTTCCGTCTTCGAGGTAGCCCACGCCCTGCTCGGCCTCTTCTCCGGGCTTTATGATCTTCACTACCATCGGCTCACCCGGCAGAGCGACCGTCCGCAGTGAGCTTGCCAGGTCGTTGATATTCAGTACGTCGACCTCGCGGACCTGGGCAACTTTGCTGAGGTTATAGTCGGTGGTAACGAGGCGGCCGTTACAGTTTTTGGTAAATACGACCAGCTTCTGATCGACACCGGTTACGTCATCCGATTCGGGGAAAATGGAGTCATCGATTTCCACCTCGATGATCGAACTTGACTGCATCTCTTTTAGTATGTCAAGGCCTCTTCTGCCGCGGTTGCGTTTGAGCTTGTCGGCGGAATCGGAAATAAGCTGAAGTTCGTTGAGGACAAAGCGAGGAACGATAATTGGGGCGTCGAAAAGCCTGTTGCGGTACAAATCGGCGATCCGGCCGTCAATGATGGCCGAGGTGTCGAGTACCAGGGGCCTTGCGCCTTTTGTCTGCTTGGCAAATTCCACATAGGGAACCACAAAGCGAACATCATCCTTGGTACGAATTACGATGCCGATAACGAGGTAGCAAATACAGACGCCCATCACCAGCTTGATTGCCTGGATAGCTGTCGCCTCGAACCCGAAGATCGGGTAAATATCATTGATCATATCCACCACGGGCGATAAGGCCCAGCTTATGAAAATTCCGACGAGCAGTCCGAAAAATACGCCCGCCAGTGCCGCGAGCGATTTCTTTGGTGTAAACAGATCGATCAGAAAGGCGATAGCCGCAAATGCCAGGCCGCCCCATATTATCGCCCAAAAGGCCGCCCTGTCGTCGGAAACATCGACCGAGGTAAGATGGACAAATAAAACTCCGAAAACTATAAGAACGAAGATGCCTCTGAAAACCCAGTGTATCATAGATATAAACCTCCAAATAAATATTATAC
>CAYNKU010000014.1:0-9618 GCA_964397865.1 uncultured Pirellulales bacterium
TAATACTATTACAGATATTTTATGTTTACCAGCAGCGGCAGCCGAAACTGAACCAGAGTTACTTGAACCTGACTTATATAAGCCTATACCTTGCACAATACCACTACCAGCGGCGACCTGTACTGTATCATCTGGAGTGCCTTGCTCTGTCACAGCAAAGTCAGTAGTAACATTTATAATGTCACCGTGGTTACGTCTTGCCCGAATATTGTCTCTAAGAACGTCAAAGTTGTCTCTAGCGTTAGTTACCTCAGAGCCAGCCGGTGGAGTTGCTAAGTTACTTATCTGCGTCTGGTTATCATTAACAGCCGCTTTAATATTAGCTATATTTTCTCTTAAAGGATAGCTGTCAACGTCATCTTGAAACGCTATCTCAAAAATATCATTATTTGTTAGTGTACTCATTTTTACCTCACGTTATTGCAATATTATGTCTTGGCACATAAGCCGCTATTGCTTCGGCTTCAGTAGCATCCACACCATGAACCATATCATAAACATATCCTTTGTCATAATCCATAATATCATCATAAATAAAGTCTGATATATCTGAAAAGTTAAGACCGCTATCATCTAAGTTATATAACGTACTGTCTCCAGGGTTAGCAGATATATTCCAGTTATAAGTCATACCAGTTATAAAATACAAGTCATCAATAAAAGCATATCTAGCCCATAATAAAGACATGTCATTTTGCTCAAGTAATAAGTTAAGATACGGATATTTTAAAGTATTAGCCTCTTCTATTGGAGTACCAAAGTCCTCTATATACCCTTTGGCAATATCTCTACATTCGTTATCTGTAAGCACAAGCGGATTAGTGAACCGAGTTGTAATACCGTTATTATTAACCATGTTATCATAGTCTATCCATTCGCCTTCAAAAGTCGGATCAGTATTCCATTCGTTACCATATATCAAAATAGACACATCTATAGACGTACCTGTAATAATAAACTGCATGGATTTAGGCTCTACACTTACTAAAGAGACAACGCCGTCACCACTATTAACGACAACCAAAAACCGTTTAGCTTCTGCATTGTTAGCCCATGATAAGGTTTTAGTCCCTGCTGTATTATAAGTAAATGATGCTAACTGTTGCTCTGCGTCAAAAACCTGGTTATCAGACACAACAGTAATTCTTTTTAAAAGTTTATCATAATTTCTACGCTTATCACCGATACTCTCAAAGTGTTCATAGTTAAATACAAAAGCCGCCTCATAAGTTGACGGTTTAGGCTGTACGAATAACACGTTATCATCTATAGAACTATCATACTCCATATACATTTGATATTTAACAGAGCCGGTCTGGTTTATTATTTGCATTATTAAGTCAAATATATCAGCCGCTTTTTTAACATCTTCAAGCCCAGTCGCCAGAGTCCTATTACTGAAGGCACTTAAGTCCACAATACTTGTAGCTGTGTATTGTATTCCTATAGCATCACAAATGTCTTTTATGAGTTGCGTTATAGCAACGCTACCGGATAAGTCACTTAAGTTCATATCAGTCTCAATAGCTCGTTTGAAAATATCACGCCCTTTACAAGATAGCATCGGTATATTAGGCTCTTTAGGTTCACTATATGAAGGTGTATCGAGATAAAATACGTCATAATATAACCATTCTACATAAGGCTCATAATATACCGTAACATCTGTTATTCTTAAATCATCAGCCCATGCAACACCATCATATACCACAGCCACCTGTAGAAACCGCTTTTTATCACCAGAGACAGCGACAGTTTTAGTGCCGTTTACCGTGGCCCCGGCTGAAGTCCAGTCTGTGCTATTCTGGTTAATAGTTTCCTCACGGTCCCTATCGTTAAATGTGCGATAATAGACATCACCTTCAGTGTTATTACAGGCTATAGTAAACTGTGAAAAGTCCACATATCCCTTTTTAAAACTATCATACGTCTGGACAAAATAAGCATCAGGTGAGTAAGTACTATCATCATAAGTTTCACTATCATAATACGGAGTAAATAAGTCTTTAAAATATATGTCTGTTTTACCGCCTGAGTTATCAGCGTCCAGCTCGACATATCCAGAGCTATTATATTTAGTGTAAAAGTTATATGAACGATAAACAGAGTTTAAAGCAACGCTCTCAGACGTTTCTGTAGTGCTGTCGTCTAATAAATAACCACCACGAAGGCGGACTTTAGTATCAAGGTCTAATACATCAGAATAGTCAGTACCGCTACCAGGAGAAAACTTTCCATTTAAATTAAGCACAGAAAAGCCTATAGTAGAGGCTAAAGGTGTTAAGGCAAAGTTAGCGTATTTATAACTTTTAGCAGACTTTTTCCATGTGATACCTCTACGACCGTCTAAGTCCTCAAGGTATTCCCATGTACCGTTATTATCCCACTCAAGTACAGCATGTGCTTTACAGTTAGAAGACTTGAGCTTCCGTGTTATTATATCTGTACGGTCTTGTGTGCTGGCTGATCTCATACATAGTCTACCGTTTCAATATTCAAGGTTACATAAAACTGTCTTTTATTATCCCATTCTTTACGAATATTCGTGATATTAACATTCCATGGCTCTGTTAAAGTAGAATATAATATACCGTAATCCTCTTCTGGTGTATAATAATATTCATTAGCACCATTAGTCATTAAGTCTAATAACGTTCTATAACCGGCTGGTGTAGTTCTGAACTTGACACTCATAGACATACGCTCGCCTGCCGTTTGGCTTTTAGTCCGACCGCTTGCCGATCTGCCTGTGCTTTTTTCTATATCAGGCATGATATTTTCATCAGCATATTCAAAAGTTAAATCTGTAGTACCATCACTTATTATCATTGGAATACCTCTAATCCTTGCTCACGTTTTAAGTCATTAACAAAAGATATGTAGTCCATAGGGTAAGCGTTAATAGTTATGTTTCTATTATCATTTGTTTCTGTATGTGATGCCGGTGTAACACTTACTCGTTCACCTGAAGACACAAGCATTGGAAAGTTATCATTATCAAACCCTGGAGGAACAGTAAACGAGCCACCTTGCTGAAACTTTGGTACTTCAGGAAGAGGCTGAGCTACTACTGCCGCTGCTTGCAATGCTCCAGTAGCGGCTATTATAGAAGCCCACGGCTGACCACCTGAAAGCCAAAACATTGACATAGCAGACATAATACCTTTTGCGGTATCAGCAGCAATACTAAAAAGAGCGCCACTTTTTTGTAGAATAGCTTGTTTTCTTTGGGCTTTTGCCGCTTCTACGCGGATTTCTTTATCTCTTTTAACTGCGTTGTCTTCAAGTTTCATTCTATCAATTTGCCTTTGTTTCTCGTCAGCAAGTTCAGCATCTTCAGCATCACCAGTAGATCTAAGAGCGGCTATCTCTTCAGATAAAGTTTGCTGTGTTCTCGCTCTGTCCGCCTCGTCCATTTCGGTTAAAGCAGTTTGATATTCATTTTCTTGAGAGAGTATAGCATCTATTTTATTTTGGTTAAGCTGTATAAACAAGTCAAAAGACGACTGTGTTAAAGTATTTACAGCATCAATAGCCATTATCTGGTCGGCTAGTTCCTGCTCTCTTATCGCTCTACGTCTGTCAGCCTCAGCTTGTAAAACGTCTGTCCTTAGCTTCTGCTGTGCTGCCGTTAAGTCAGTTATTTCTTGTTCTACGAGTAACCTATCTGCACTACCTTTTTTAAGTTTATTTCTTATTTTCTCAAGGTTTTTTATAACATTTTCTGTTTTATTCATTTCAGCTTTTTTCAAGCGGTCAATCATCTTAAGTTCATCTTCAGTAAGTGCTAGCTTTTTCTTTTTATTTTTATCTTCCTCTGCAATACCAGCAGCTAATCCTTTACTAAAAATATTAGCAAGTTTTTGTCCTTTTTTAATAAATTCGTCAGCTGTATCATTAGTTCTCTCAAGCTCATCATTAGCATCACTTAAGGCTCCAGTTATAAGTAAAGCGCCACCGGCTACAGCTGCAAGTGCTATACCTATCGGACCCATTGCAGCATTAAGAGCTATAAAAGCTGGTATTAAAATAGTTAAACCAACACCGATAGCCTTGACCATTTTAGGAAGTCTTGAAAACCCTACAACAATAGGCTTAAGCACTTTTAATAAGTCCACTACAATAGGTATGAGAGCGTCACCTATAGAGAGTTTTAAGTTTTCAACCTCAGCACTAAACTGCTGTAACTTTTCAGCATTTGTAAGAGTGACACCACCAGCACGCTCTATTATTTCAGCACCGTCTGCAAGTACCTTATTAAGGATAAATTGAGTATCCATCGCCTTACCTGCAGCCTTAGCCTCCTCAGCCCAACCTTTAGTAATAATACCCAAGTTATCAAGAATAAGCGGTGAACCACGACCAATACCAGTAACAATATCCTCGAAGGCTTGTGTAGTGTCAATACCCATAGCTTGACCGCGTATCCTGGCGACTTCCATGAGTTTAGCCATTTGGTCAAGGTCTGTCGTGACATTGAGAGCCATAGCCTTGTTAGCGGCAGATATTAAGTCAGCGTTCGATATAGTATTAGCAGATACTTCTTTAAGTTTCTTTATTATCTCATCACCGCTTTTGCCAAACTGTTTCTCGGCAGCTTGCATAGACTGTTGAAACTTAGCAGCAGCCTTAGTGATATTAAACGCTTTAGATATAGCAAGAGCAGCAACACCGGCACCAGCGGCTATTTTAAGCCAGCTATCTTTAAACCGTTGTGTAATAGACTTCTGTTTTTTAACTATCTCTTCTTGACCGTCTTTTACTTTTTTAAGTGCATCAATAGCTTGTTCAGCTTTTTTAAGTCTTAATTCTATTTCTATGATGTCTTTAGCCATTATTTATTAGCCTTTCTTTTATGCTTTTCATATTCCTTAAGTTTAGCCACAACGTCATCATTTATCTTGCCCATGTACTCCATTATAATGCGTAGACTGGTTTTATCGATGTCCTCGGCTGTCCATCCGAGCTCGATGAGTTTACAGTAGACATACTTCCATCCATCTGTGCCTGACGTAATGTTTTCCCTGTTGCCAGATAAATGAGTTTTTTTTTTACCAACGACCAGAAGTCAACTATTTCATTACATGCCTCTAATATAAATAGTCTATCAGTTTTAGCCCTTTTGAAATATGCTTTTTTAGTTTTACGGTTTTTAACAAACGGTTTACACATATCATAAACCATCTTTACAATGCGTTTATATATTGTCCTGTATTGAATAAGTGATATAGTCTCTTCTAGTTTATTAACGGACTTATCATCTAATTTATTTATTAATGCTGTGTATAAAATAGTGATAGTATTCAGGTGCTTAAAACACACCTTACTACCGAAATGCGGTATAGTTATAATGTGTTTATCATCGACTTTAATATTAAGTGCTTTATTCTGCCATGTCTCTATAAACTTTGGAGGGTTTTCTTTTATACCTGATGTATCTACATAGACTATCTCAGGCTTTTTGAGCTTACTTTTATATTCAAATACCTTAAACAATAGGTAAAAAAAAGATAGCCCGACCAGTCCGGCTATTGCTAGAATAATCGAGCTATCTAAGGTCATTAGTCTGCCCTTATAACTTGTATCATATCCACGTCATCAGGATAAAAACCATCACTGGTAATATCCGTATTAAACGCAGCCATGAAGTAACCAGACTCAGCTTTCTGCCAGAAATTACCAGTAATCTCAAATTGAGACTTGCGTACAATAACTTTAAGCGCTCTATTATTCCTATCAGTACCGACAAAAGTCAGACGATAAAAACGATCTGTGTCTGGATCACTACCAATACCGTAAGAATACTGACCACTCTGATCGCCATATTCGACAGCGCCGAAAAGGTCCTCAATAATATCAGTGTTCTCAAAGTTGATATGACCACCTGTTATAGTCCCTTCACGCTCTTCCAGGTCTTTAAACTTCATTTTCTTAGGAATAGAGTATTTAAACTTCATAAACGTATCATTGATATTCAATTCAACGCCTTCAGTATATCCCCAAAAAGGTCCGTAAGTTTGACCGGTAACGCTTGACGGAGTTAGCACATACATGTTGTATGTAGAACCAGCGGTTAGAGTAGCAGCAGTCGATACGTCCTCATCTAACAATAACGCTGTCTCGTCAAAAGTGACAGAGGTAGCATCATTATCAACAATAAGACCGGAAGCGGCTTTGCTGTTATCATCATAAACTATAAGGTTCTTAGCAACTGTAGAGTTAAACTCATCAACTGTCCAGGAAGGAGAGGTTGCAGGTGTTAAAGTAGAAATGCCGCCTGTTTCAATAGCGTATACTCCAGTACCAATATACTCATATTTCTGAATATAAAGGTCAGGTGTTTTAGCTATAACGTCTTTCGCTAAGTTAACATCATTTAGACCTGAATAATATGTTTTAGCCATATTTATTCTCCTATGTAGTGTCTTGTATTATTATTTTTAAAATATAAATAAGAGAGATTTCAAACGTCTTAGTATCATCATTATACTCAGGCGTGTTCCTGTCCTCAGATAGCTTGTGTCCTTTCTCTTTATTATATTGGTTTAGTTTTTTAATGAGGTTCTCAAGCACTTCAAGCGCTTTTATCTCCTCAGTTTTTCTCACAATTATTTTCAGGGTAATCGGAAAATCTATGCTGTCTAGCTTTTCGTTAAAGTAATATATATTAAACTCTAAATCAGGTATTATCTTAACAAACGGATACTCGTCCTCACCAAGGTCACGATCGCCTATCTCACACATTACTTTACATTCAGATGTGATGTATTCCTGTAAGTCGAAAAGGTCGCTATATATCATCTAGTTATTTCCGTTGTTGACCAGCTAGGACGCTCTCTGTCTTCAGTATCACTAATACTACCGTCTTCATTCGTATCATAAGCAGCCTGGAGTTTAGAATATTCATCATTGTATTTATCAGCGTACTTTGTGGCTCTCATATCCCACACGTCCTCAGACTCTTCAGCTTTAGCATTGCATATCATAGCAAGTGCTTTAAACATAGTCATGTTTCTTGTGATAGTAGTGTCAATATATCCGGCAGCCAACCCGACTTTATTTCTAATATCTCTATGCACGAAACTATTATACGCCTCGTCTATCTGTTCCTGATAACTTGACCGGATAGTAAACTTTAAGTCTGCACCTATACTAGATGTATAAGCTGGCGTGAAAGTCACCTGTCCGTTAGTCTTATCATAAGCTGTAATACGAGCATCATGAGTAGTAGTATCGTCAAGGTATATCGTAACAAAACCGCCTTTATAGTCTACGTCTCTTGAGCATAAGTCACGGCTGATAAAGGTAGTAGTTGTACCGGCGGCTGTGGTTTCCTCTACTGTCTGCTTAACAATAGTCCGTAAACTAGGTAAATGAGTAAATAAGTCCTCATCCCTAACCTCATTTAGTAAAGGTGTTTCGACAACATCATATAAATAAAACGGATATTTCTTGACATCACCAACCTGGTAGAATAATTCAATTTTAAAGTTTCTGGCACAAGTCCCAGTATTAGCAGCTAACAGAGTGTATTTTATTTCGCCGTCTGTCTCTATAGCCACCGCTGTGGAGGCTACTACTTCAGCGCCACCATTGTCATATACGGTTACAGTACCGGTCACAGGTATCTCTTGCACGTTATGGTCATAGAACGACCATGTAAATGTATGGTCTTTGCTTTTTTGTATTTCTAAGTGCATAACATACCTCGTTTTGCCAGTGCTTTATTGTAAGACTGGTTCCTGTAGTTTTTCCGTGCTTCGTCAAGAATGGAGCGAGCCTCCTTTTCAGAAAGCTCGCCCCTCTTAACACCTTGCTCAACAAGCTGCTGAGCAAGTTTCCAGCTCGCAAAAGAGTCCATAGGCTTCTCTTTTAAGCTGGACATGTTTATGCTTGTACCCAGTCTACATAGACCCAGCAAGAACCCTCAGTAAGAGTGGTACTTGTAGGAACTACAATAGCCGTAACAGCAGACGAGTTAGTTGCACTTACAACCGCGCCGATGTTAGTCATCGTTACAGTCGCAGAGCCAGTGCTCTCAACGTCTACGTCATTAGCGTATTGGTTAGCTGTGGTAGCATCTCCGATGTCAACAACCGCTTCGTCAAAGCCAGTACCGACATTAACACGAATATTTTTAATAGACGAGTTAGGCGGTAAATAGCCCATAGTTACGGAAGTAGTATCAGTATAAGTGATGTTGTACGCAACAGTACCAGTATTAATTGTATTACTCATTGTGTACCTCCCTTAAATAGTCGTGTGTAAACGACAAATAGGAACGTGCTTAGCATTACCAGCTCCGAGACTCCAGTTTCCTGAAGTACCAAGAGAAGTATCAGTAACTTGTTCGCTACCAGCTCCGCCCCAGTTCATACCGTCAAACCCGATGCCGTAAGAGACAGAAATAAGCGTAATAGTTGCTTTACGTTTATTAGCTACATCTTTTGCGACTTCAACTTCCGGTGTGTCGTTACCACGTATTCGCAGAGCGCCAGTACCAATAAGATAAATATAATATTTATCAGATCCCAGAGATGCGAACTTATCAGTTACATAAGGTGACATACCCAATACAGTATTAGGAAGTTTTCCGTCTGAAACCATTTGATCTTGATGTGCATTTCCAAAAGTATTGGAAGTTGCAGCAACCAGACCGAGTTTAACCAGTTTATAAAAAGGCTCATTTCTCATAACGATAGCACCGCCTGTAAGCAGTTCGCCATTATCAAGAAGTTTAGCCTTAGTATTAACTAACTCAGTAAGTGAGAGAGTTACTAAACCAGTTCCGAATTGGTTAGCAGTCAAAGCAGCACCAGTTGACTTTATAACTTCAACAGCAGAGTTATCTACATATTGAGCCGCAGCCTTTCTGATTTCGCCAGCCATGTCCGCATTAATTTTAGGAACATCATTAACAGTAATCTCATTAATAACATCAGGCTGATCAGCCGCTTGATAGCGCCATACAACAGGATGGTATTTGATATTCTGAGTTTCTTTTTGTGATGCAATAGTGCCACCGGCAGCTATCGCTTGACCCGTAGTATCTTGGAATAAAGTCTGACGGATTTCAGAGGTGCGAGTTCCTTTTGTCGGGCGCATGTCACGCACAACAATAGGAGAACCTGCAATTCTAGCCTCATTAATCCAGTCGTTACCGACTAATTGCAAAATATTTTCGGGATCATATATATCAGCATAACTTGTAAATGCCATAATATTTTCTCCTCAGGAGTGTTATTTCAACCCCTTTAATGTTTCATATAATGTTTTATCGTTTGCTTTAGCATTAAAAAGTATTTCAGACTTTTTCTGAATATTACCGTCTTGGTATTCTTTAATAACCGCAGCATAATCCTTCACTCCGCCACCAGGACGTTCGGAAGACGGACTATTAGCAGTAATACCTTTTTCGGCTTTCCTGTTAGTAATCCACTTGAGTTTTTCCTCGTCACTTAAATTGTAACTATTAAGCTCCTCAATCTGCGCCTCAGATAACCCCTTCATTTCGGCTTCAAGCCTGTCAGAGAAATACTTTTCATACTTCTCTATTTTCTCTTTTGTACCCTGAAAATTTAGAAGCTCTTTATCTTTTAATTCTATGAGTTCTTTGAG
>CAYNKU010000014.1:9718-18039 GCA_964397865.1 uncultured Pirellulales bacterium
CGAAAGCACTTAATAGCACTCTGCTTATTACAGTTATACACTTTGTTTTTTATCTTTAAACCTGGATATAAACTTATTACTGGGTCTTTTACACCTTCGATACCCATGCTTTTACGCATAAAACCTCGTATTTTAGAAGGTTTACTAACTTTCTCATTATGATGATAAGTGCCTTCACCCACATAATAATCATACCCTGTGAGATATATTTTACTAAAATTAAATATTTTATCAGCCATTTGTAAAGCATGATAACCAGAGTCGCCGTATTCCACATCACTAAAGTCATAGGAATAGTCACATCTCGGTATAGTCCTATTATTACGGTTATTCTCTGTATGACCGTCCTCAATAATATTTTTTAACTTATACCCGATTAACAATGTGTCATCTCCTATTACATGCTTTTTAAAATAGTCAGCTATCTCTTTGTCGCTGTATATTATCATATTCGCTAACTGGCTCATGTGGTTGTTTAGACATATCACATAGATACCGTTTATCAGGTCGAACCTGAAGTCTCTTACAGATAATCCACCGCCTACTATTAAACATTTTTTACCTTTACCATAGTCTTGTAGTTTACTAATATGCTCCATTACATCATTACATTTATTGGTCTATCTCTAAATATAATACCTAAATTATTTCCGTTATTCGTGCAAGTATCTTTAGCGTTAATCATATCTTTTGCGCCTGCGGATATATCTCTAAAAGTGAAATTAGAACAGATACTCGGTGCTTTGTTTTGTACTGTCATAGTTTTTTGAACGCCTGCGCTATTACTACGCCAACCTCCGGCAGTACCCACAAAAGAATGGCAAGTGTGATCATTTGCCTGCTCAATATCACCGCCCCCGGTTTTTCTTATTTGTTCAAAAATCAATCCATATCCAACAAATACCCTATTAAACCCGCTAGCCATTTCTATATACCCAGTACCACGTGTCCATGTTCCGGTATATGTCCCACTGCCTCCCATTGCTACGAATGTCCCGTATGCTATAATATTAGGATTAGCGGAATCATCTACCTCTATGTCATAATCATAATCTTGTGTAAGAGTAAAAGCATTCATCTTTTGATCACCGGCTTCAAAAACTAAATTTTTAGCTTCACCATCATGTGGTATAAACTCAATATCAGCATTTTTAAGAGGTAAAGCAGGTTGATAAAAAGTAGTTACAGATGAACCGCCACCGACCTGAATAGACCATGTTCCCGTATAAGTTAAATCTGCTGTTTTATTGACCGTTGCCCCTGTGGCTCTGCCTCCCCATTTAATAAGGCCATTGCCAGTTATATCACAATTCGTATCAAATAAAACTGTTGCCGAAGGGTCAATATGAATAGTATTAGCACCAACAGCGAGAACCGCCGTACCATGAAGTTTGAAATCTTCATTTGCACATAAGTACGAATTAGCTGCCGGTGACATCGTTACTCCATTATTAATTTCTATTGACCTAGGACGAGCACTAAAACCACACGAATAAGTACCATTACCTGTTTTTATTAAACGTCCTTTTTTAGCTCCACCGCCATCTAAAATAATATTACCACTCGATTGTAGTTTAGTTTCAACATTGAGTCCGGTTTTATCTGCAGTTGCTCCATAAGTTAAATCGACACTTGTAAGTCCAGCATCAGCCGACGCCCCCCCCGTATGAGTTCCATTTACAATTACATTCCCGCTACATGCTTGGTTAAATGTAGATTGCGCCCATGTACCGCCATTGTCAACGGTTAATGATGCACTAGCTTCGTTCTGTACTTGCGTAACAACATGAGTATTTTGAATTGTAACCGTATCACCTGCTCCGGGAGCACCGACCTCATTCCAAGTCGTTTGTCCAGTTGTGTCCCAGTTTCCTGTAGCTTTAGAAGTAAAAGCAGCCATTTAATATATCCTTATGACTTAGTTATTGCTAATGCTATCAGACAGCGTGTAATAGTCGTGCAACTGTCTACGTTTATCCGTATAATATCACCTACGCTTACCGCTGTTGTCCAGCCTGTCAATGTACTGTCCTGGCTTTTCGTAGCCGTGGAAATAGTCACCGGTGCTGACGATGTAATACTATCACTGTTATCAGGCGGATAGTTAGCATAGGTGTCTTTCCAGAGGTCTACTACAATAGAGCCTGACTGGTCAGCCAGAGCCGTCGCACTTGTTATAGTACCAGCAAAAGGAACGACAACATCAAACTTAATGCCTGTAGTTATAGCAAAGCCGCCACCGTCAATGATAAACTGAATATTGTCATCTGTAGAACCGCCGCCTACAGGCGTACCATTAATATTATAAGTCTGTCCTGCTGGAATATTGAAAGTGCCGTTATCATCTAAAGTAGCAGCACTATCCTGGACTATCTTACCGCTTGTAGTATCAAACCTTGTAACACCGTTATTAGTAGCAGAACTCGGTCCTGTTACATCACCACTACCAGGTATGTTCCCGACTTGCGCCGTCTTTAGTTCGTCTGAGCTTTCACTATCCAGAATAACTATTTTATCAGCAGCCACAACCGCTGTCTTTTCTGAGTCACTGGTGAACCCGGCTATATTAACCGCTCCAGCATTTACTATGTTTCCTGTTACACTCATTGTAATTCTCCTTTCTTTTTTCTGCCTTTCTTTTTAGGCTTATCAGCCCTCGGCAGTTTATGTTGTTTAACATACGCTTTTATATCTTCAAACGGTACATGTTCGCCGTTATCCATTAAGTAACATTTTTCAGCGCCTAAAACTTTCATTATCTTCATTATATTTTCCCCATCATTTTTTTTAGTAACCATCTGCGGTAAGTACGGTTTAAAGATTTATTCTTGCTTAGTCGCATCATGCCAGGACGTTTATTAGCGTTACCTTCAGCCTTATCTCTTTGAGATACTGACCCGAATAATATAGACACTCTATTTTTACCAACACCCTCGGTTGTAAGTGAGTCTTGTAAGTCTCCGGATAACTTAAGGTTAGCAAGCTGATTACCAACCTCTTTTTGTTTATATGCTTTGTATTTGTCAGATACTAAGGCTTTCATTTTCCGACCATCAGCGCCTTTAGTCTCCGCCCATAGCTTCTTTATTTCAGGTATAAGTATCCTGTCAGCACCCTCTTGCATTTCTTGCGTCAAGTCTCTAATATTCTTGACAAGCGTTTCAATATTTCTTAGTGAAGTAGCCATTATTCTGCTGACTCCTCTGTTTTTTCAGGCTCTACTGGTACAAGTGCGTGTCTGCAATTCCAACCACCTCTATAAATACTAACAGGCTGGAGATCGCTTTGGTTATCCATAGCGTCCCATTCTGCAAGTGTTTTAGTCTTACCTATATTTTGACCACAGAATACTCTTGTCTTACCGTCTTGTGGTCCTTCGTATGTAAACTTTTCTATACCAGCATCTTTAGCTAATAGTATAGTGCTTTCTGCTTGCATTGAGCTGGCGGCTGTATTTACCCACGTTTTAGAGTGATGTGCAAACTTTGGCAACACTTCAACATTCAGTTGTCTGATAAGCTGTTCTTTGTTTCCAATTCCTAAGCTCAAATTCGTTGCCCCTCGTTGCAATATCTCTACCGCGTCATCGCCTAACTTAGCGAATTGTGATAAGTCAAGGTGTTTTGTTTTAACTAAATAGTTAAGACTCTCGTCACTAAACTCAACAGCCGTGCCTAAAATAGTGTTATTAAGGTTAGCACTCACTTCTATGATCTCCTGATAACCAGCATTAAGAAAAGCGCCAACAGCAGCAAAGTACCCGGCAGTATAAAGCATGTTCTCAATATCCCCACGGTTTACTTCGGCTCCCTCGTCAAGAGTATCCAGATATCCCTCATACAGTCCACTAAATCGGAGAAGGCTTCGTTCAATGTCTCCGTAATAAAATTCAGAAATTTTTTCAACATTATCTATACTCTCCTCTACACCAGCCATTACTTTTTCTTACGTCCTTTACCCTTCTTCCTCTTCATTGTCTTGCATGCCATTGTTACCTCCAGGCTGTTGTATAGGCGCTAATCCTATAATAGGTTTGTTAGCCTCATTAACAGCTTTATTCTCACGATACTTCCGTTCTGCCTGCTCATCAGTCAGGTCCGGGTTGTCCTCTTTAATAAGGTCAATGTCAGTCTTAATATTATGTTTGAGTTCAAACTCGTCTTTCTTGATCTTCTCATCAGGTGACATCGGAAAGTCAGGATCGGCAAAGTCAATACTAAACTTAGCACTCATGCTTATCTGTTCTGTATTATGAGCATTGTTAATAATACGTGTGACATCGAACAGTTTACGCTCACCTCTGCGATATTGCGGTATCTGTGCTTCTCGTGCTTCAAGCTTACCGATATTACTTATCTTTAAAGCAAAGCCACTCTGAGGACTAGCTGACATCTGGAAGTTTTCAGGACTGATACCATACCCAGCCAGGCAGTTGAAAATACGGTCTTTGAGGTTCTCTATTTTCTGCTTAATATCAAGCTGTAAGTCCATTGTATTCACAGACGGCGTGAAGCCTTCGTCACCCTCAAGTATCAACGCAGCAGCCGGATCAAGCCTTAAAGGATTAGGTATATTCTTTTTGTCTTTAACAATAGCCACGATCTGTTTGAATGACTGATACTTTTCAGCCGAATTTATATACACAAGCAGTAAGGCTATATTGATATTCAGATCACGGAGGTCGTTGCCTGTAGAAAAGTCAAAGCGTTCACCTACAGGATACTCTTTATCAAATATAACAAACGGATTAAGAGGCTTGCCGTCTTCGTCTTTATACGGATTATCCTCAGTCATTATTATCTTTTCATCGTTACCATTGGGCTGTATGTGATATATCTTACCAGCTTCAAGCCTCGTAGCCTGTCCGTTCTCTATAATACCTTCAGCGCTAATATCGTCAAACGTATATACTCTGGCTTGTGCATAATCTTGAAGCTCGTTAGTAGTGATGTCGTAGTCATTAGGCACACCGACCTGTTTAGTATTCTTACTGACTTTCATGTCCTGGACTTCAGGAAGTTTCAGACCGATGTAATACTTGACAGCCACAATACGCATCCAGTCTACAGGATCGGTGAACACCTCGACATTGTCAAAGTTGAGTAAGTCATACTCCATACGGCTATCACGCCAGACAGCTTTTACGACAGTATGGTTTATGAGGTTAGTGTAGTTATTGGTAGCAGGCATAACAAAGTCAATATTACTTTCCTGCATGACATTATCATAAGCCTCATCAGCCTGTTTTTCTAAAGTCTTGACACCTTCTTTTTCAACCTCGCTTTCTATGAGTGCCTGCCGTTCAGCCGGTGTTTTGTATATTGTAGATAGTTCTTTAATAACGCGTTTAAGGATATTCAGCTCTTGAGTAGTGAGCCATTGAAGGTTCTTATATGTGGCTGCGGTAAACTGGTCTGATAATTCACACTCTATTAAGTCTGTCCAGTTATCACGAAATATTTTAATGAGTTCATGGACAGCGACTTTAACAGATGTTAAACGAGCCGTCCGATAAGTCCTTGCATTTAAAACTGAGTTGCTCGCCATTTATACCTCTCATGAGTTACAAACGGTCCCGCCAGAATGTAAGTTTTGTGAATATTCATATTATAAAGTACATTATAACATATGTTTCTATTATTTGTCAATAGCTACGAATATTTTGTTAATATCTAATGTACAGCCGCCCCCCAGCTATTACCCTTAATCGGCAAGGCTTTGGCTATCATATAATACAACGCTGTACCAGGATGTGAGTATTGATCGTGTTCAGGCAGACTGCCCTCTATGACTTTATCATCCTTATCTTTAGGAAAGCTCCAGTTTTCTAAGCACTCCACCATCTTAGGACATTGTAGCTCACTGATACGGATATACGGCATGTACTTATTCGTGTTGTCTATCATATCAGCTACCGTGTGCCGTGGTGGATGCTGGAGAGTAATACCTTCCTCTTTCAGCCGTATGAACCAGCTTTTCAAGTCACTTTCTCTGCTTTTACCAGCTGTGTCTCCTGTGTGCTGTACGTTAATATAAGGCTTCTCTTTAACGATATTAGCATAATACTTGTAGTCTTTATTGTTATTCACACACTCGTCAAATATGCGTATCTCTAAGCCTAGCTTATTAGTCTCAGTCGGTGGAAAGTAGAAAAACTGCGCCCATACTATGAATACATCAGCTGCTATACCAAAGTCCCAGCCTGTGTGTGTTTCTACGCCGTTATGATACGTGTAAGGCTTCTGACGGTGGTTCACGTCTCTGCTGAACTTATATACACAGCCCTCATCGTTATCACACCATATTCCAGACCTCAGACGCTTTTTCTTGATACCTGTCATAGTCTCCAGGTTATTCTCTATGTATCCGTCAGCTAAGTTAGCCTTGTTATCCTCTGGTATGAACATCAGCCGTGTGTAGAGGTCTTTCCGTGGTAGCGGTCCTAGTTTCTCCGGCTCCTGGTGCTGTACGAAAATCCTGTGTAACCAGTGGCTCGGTGCTCTAGGATTGCAGTCTAGTATAAACTTAAGGTCTATATTCATGAAGTTCAGCCGTGTCTTTAGCATCTGAAACGTCTGGTATGTTATCTGTGTGCTCTCATTTACGAATATCGTGGCGTATTCCTGACCCATGACCTTCTCTGTCCGGTCGCTGTCATCAAAGCCAGCTAACCATATACTAGAGCCGTTGCGTAGTTCTATTATCCAGTCGCTTTTATTCTCAGTATATGCGCCTTTCTGTCCTTTAAAGTACTCTTTAAGCATTGGTACAAGCGTTTGTATCCATAGAGATGCCTTAGCGTGGTTAAACCGGAACCTGCCTATTAAATGCCTGGTCTTCGGATACTTAGAAGCTCTGACGATAATATAGCGTAGTATAGCGTAAGTTTTACCTGACCTAGCAGCACCGTCAAATAAGTAGTATTGTTTAGTCTTATCTTTGAGCTTATGAAGTAGCTCACGCTGTTTGTCAGTAGGAGAGTATTTCAGGCGTCTTCCTCATCTGGATCGATAACAAGCGATATATCTGTTTTAATGTTACCATCCAGCTCTGTCTTGCTCTTATCAGGTAGTGTCTTTTTAGCTATTATCTCAGCACATTTAAGTCTATCACGCATAGCCTCGTCTTCATTATCTCTAGTATCCATTAGAAACTGAAGGTTTTTAGGAGCGTCTTTATCAAGCAGACTGATACACTCATCATATTGAGACAAACGCTTTTCTATCGGCTTACGTCCTGAGCCTTCTCGTGCGCCTCCGTTGTTTGCTCTACCATCTGCCATTGATATTACCTCATTTAACCAATCTTTTCAATTTTGTTAAAGTCTACACTTTTTTTGCTCTTTTCTATTATATGTCTTTTGCCGCTGATAGCTTCAATATCAGGTTGTTTTTGTATTTCAGTGTACGCTGCCACATTCTATAACTAAATATATATAATATCTGTCCTATTGTCAACCCTAGTACGAAGCCTATTATTAACGCTTGTATTCGCATCAGTTGTCTCCTTGCAGTCCGTCTATTTCACAGTCAGTGTATTCGTCCTGAGCGTCCCGGCTGTCTGCCATAATATCATGTTTTATGAGGTCAAGCAAACCGAGCGTTTCTACGTCTGAAAGTTTATAGCGGTCTAGCGTGGTGTAAACAGCTTCAAAAGCCGCGCCGAGGTGCATGTCTCTGTCAGTCATGGTTTTCTCCAGTAAGCGAAAATATCTATCACCTCTACCTCGTCTTTAGGTAGTGTGTTTATGAAGTCATAGACGTGGTTTTTAGCTTTGCATCCGCTATCGTCATAGTCATGGAATAACACACGTCCGCATTTCTTTACCAGCTCGAAGTCGTTCTTTACAGTCTCGTCATGAGCGCCGTCCACAAATGCAAAGTCAAACTTCATGTGTTCTAGTATTCTAGCTTTCTCTATGTCGTCTTCAATAAGTGCCAGGTGAATGTTATGTATGCCTAAGTCCTTCCACAGCTCGGAGCGTGCTATTTCTGCCTGTTCTGGATGTATGTCTTTCACTTGCTCTATTCTACCATGTTTTAAGTCAAATGTATATAGCTCTTTACAGTATTGACTCATAATAGCAGATGTAAATCCTCGGTATGTGCCTATCTCTATAGCGGTGGTTATCTTGTCTTTTTGCATAACATCAGCTATTATCTCCGCACCGTTGCGGATGTTCAGAGCCGAGCGTTTTAAGGCTTTAGGACCGTATTTGTCTATGAGTAGCTGTTTAGTTATCATATCATTCTCACTTGATCAGAGTGGTTTTTCAGCCGTTTAGTAGCTGTGTCAAAATAGTCTTTATCTAACTCATAACC
>CAYNKU010000015.1:0-17758 GCA_964397865.1 uncultured Pirellulales bacterium
GCCCACCTGCAAGCCCTCGGGCAGGGCGGTGATCTGCGTGCCCCGGAGGTCCAGAGACCCGCCCACCTGCAAGCCCTCGGGCAACTCATTTCGAAGCAGGATCATGGCCTTGCGTACTTTGAGCTTTTCCTCGTCAATTACAACCCGAGGCCCATCCGTGATGCAAAAATCCACTGTTAGGCCTTCAGTGAAAAAACCCCAAGCCTCTGGGCCGCAGCCATGGAGTCCGCCTCCACAGCGAGGAGCAGGATCCCAATCAGGTGCCGCTGTCCATTCGCCGATTGGTGCCCATGTAAACCCTTCATAGGAGCGCCCATTGTGGGAGCGGCGTAGGATCCAATTGCCTGATGCGAGTGCTTGATTTATCAAATGATCGATCTGTTGCCTGTCCATCTATTGCCTCCCCTCATTCATTCTGTCAAACTAGCCACTATCTCTAGTATACCCGAACACAGTATAACTGTCAAGTCGTCCACTGTCACTTGACATCCTGGGGGAATGGGGGTATAATCACAGACAGATAATTGGCTTGACAAGAGGCGCAATCCCGGAGCCGTCACACGACAGTGCCAGAAACGCGGGGAGTGGCGGCTCTTTTGTTCTCTAAGGAGCGTGCGACGTGGGTGAGGGCCTGACGGAACAGCAAGCGGCCTGCATCCAGCAGGCCTCGATGGATCTGCTCAACGCCATGCGCGTGCATACGGACGGGGCTCCTCAGCTCAACGAGGCAGTCAAGCTGGTGGTGCGCAAGGGGCGCGTGGTGGGGGTCAAGATCCGCTGTGAGGTGACTCCTCCAGCGGGAGTGAAATCGGTGGAGTGGCTAAACAACCTGACCGCTGCCATCAGCCGGTTGACCGGCTATGGCGAGGTGAAGGCAATACTGGAGGACGGCGAGGTCGTAGGTGCACGGGTGGACGTGTCCTACGACCTCAATCATTTCTAGTCTATCAGGAGGTGTGAGATGCAGGAGGTTCCCGGATTGATCGAGGTCGTGCAGTTGCTGGCCGCGGGCGTGGTGGGGGGCGTGATCGCCTTCATCTTTGAAAGATTCGCCTGGTTCCAGAATCTGACGGGCGAGGTGCGCTTCTGGGTCATCTTCGGGTTCAGCGTGGGGCTGCCCCTGCTGGCCCAGGTGGCGCTGCAGTTCGTGCCGGGTGATGTGTGGGTGGTGCTGGAGCCCTACTGGCGCTCGATTGCGCTCGGTTTCATGGGCTTCGTCGCGACGCAGATCGCGCACAAGTGGGTCAACAAGCACAACGGCAGCTGATACAAGGGGGCGCCTCGTGGGCCCTCGCTGTTCTGTGCTTTTTGGAACACAATGCCATAGCGACCCCATAGGAGAGCGACGAGCTCATGAAGTAATCAAGCGAGTTCATGCAAACAGGGGAGGGTGAGATGAGTACCGGGGAGAAGTTGTTGTGGGCGGTAGTCGTGTTCTTGGCGGTAGTGCTGTCCTTGTTGGCGGTCCTGTACAAGGCACAACAGGCACAGGCCGGCGTGGTGCTGTGTTGCGCTGGCTCGGAATTCCCGCTGCCAATGCCGTTGCCACCGAGACCATGAATGGCGGTCTGTGGCGCACGTACCAGGCAATGCCGCAAGTGCGGGCATCGTTATCCCAAAGAGGAGTACGATCTGTGGGAATGCCCGGAGTGCGGGGAGCCCCGGGCCTGCCGGCGCAAGGTGCCGGTCCAGGGCCAGCGGTGCAAGTTTCACGGCGGCAAATCGCTGGCGGGGCCGGCCGCACCGGCGTATAAGCACGGCCGGCACTCCAAGTATCTGCCCACTCGTCTGGTCGAGCGGTACGGCGAGGCGGTAGGCGACCCGGAATTATTAGCGTTGCGGGCCGAGATCGCGCTGGTAGACGTGCGGCTGAGCGAGCTGCTGGAGAGGCTTGCCACCGGGGAGAGCCAGACGCTATGGGCGCAGCTCGGGGCGGCCTTTGAGCAGCTCCACCAAGCGTACACGGCCCAGGATGCCAGCGACTTCGCCCCAGCGCTGAAGGCGCTGGGAGGAATCATCGAGCAGGGCGGGCGTGAGGACCAGGTGTGGGAGGGCATCGGCAAGCTACTGGAGCAACGGCGGCGGCTGGTAGAAAGCGAGCGCAAGCGGCTGGTCGATATGCAGCAGATGCTCACGGCAGAACAGGCAATGATACTGCTGACAGTAGTCGTGGACGTGATCCGGCAGAATGTCACTGATCGAGATACCCTGGCAGCAATCAGCGCCGACATTAGGCAGCTCGTTCTTGCTGGATCTGGCGAAGGAGCTGGCCTCATCGGATGATACAGCGGAGGAGAGACCGAAATCATTCCTGGATTGGACGCTGGGGCACCGGATCATCAAGAGCAAGACAAGTGGTGATCTGGGGCCGTTCTCCCTCCAGGAATATCCGTATCTAGCGCACATTTACAACCTCATCGGGCAACTGGAACCAGGCGGGCGGGCGGTGATCCGCAAGGCGGCCCAGATCGGGGCGACGGAGCTGGCGCTTAACTTAGCGTTCTATGTGCTGGACGGGCGCGGGAGCGTGTTCTATGCGTTGCCTCCCGGTCCAACGCAGGGGAACTTCGCCCACGCGCGGGTGGACCCGGCCATCTCGGGCAGCCCGTACATCTCGCAAATGGCGGGCAACATCGACAATGTGGGGCTGAAGACGTTTCGGGACGGCTTCAACTTCTACATCCGGGGCACGGCGATCCCGAAGGGCGACCCGCAGCGGGCGGCGCAACTGAGCGAGGCGCCGGCCGACCTGGCGGTGGTCGACGAGTTTGATAGGGTGCCTCCGGCGGCGATCCCGCTGATACGAGATCGGCTGGGGGATTCGCGCCTGCGGTGGGAGCTGGCTCTCTCTACCCCCACCTACCCGGACGTAGGCATCGACGCCGAGTACCAGGAATCGACGCAGTACGAGCCGCAGGTGCAGTGCCAGAAGTGCGCGCAGTGGCACTGGCTGGATTGGTCGCTGGTGCGGGGCCCTACGGCGGATGATGAACACGCGCGGTTGATCTGCCCGGCCTGCGGGGAGGTGATCGAGCGGGCGGGGATGTGGGCGCAGGAGCGGGCGCGGTGGCAGGCGCATCGTCCAGAACGCGAGGTGCTGGGCTTCTGGATCTCCAAGCTGGCCAGTGAGAGAACCGACCTGGACGAGGCGTGGGAGCTGAGCCAGAGCAAGCGGGATCTGAACCTGCAGGCCTTCTGGAACGGGTGGATGGGCTTGACCTATGAGCCCAAGGGGGCACGGCTGACCAGGGAACTGATTGCGGCCTGCGCAGCGCCCCGGGAGATCTATCATGCGTTCCCCCAGCGAGCGACATGGACGGCGATGGGGGTGGACGTGGGGCTGGAGCTGCATTATTGGATCAAGGCCCGCACGCCAGACGGACGGGAGCAGGCGGTGGCGATCGGGAGCGCGCTGACGTGGGGGGAGCTTGACGTGCTGATGGCGCGCTACGGGGTCCAGAGATGCGTGGTGGATGATTTGCCAGAGCTGCGGGAGGATGTGGCTTTCCAGAGGCGGCATCGGGGCAAGGTGTGGCTGGCGCAATATCTCGACAGCCCGGGGGCCGAGTTGGCGCGGTGGGATCGCAAGCGCGGGGTGGTCAAGATCGAGCGCACGAAGGGCCTGGAGGAGGCTAGCGCGAAGATCCAGCTTGGGATTGATTTGCTGCCGGCCGATTGGGAGAACGTGCCGGAACTGGTGAAGCACCTGGTGGCCAATATCAAGGCCAAGCGGGTGTTGGAGGATGGTAGCACGCGCTATCATTTCCCGCGCACGGGCAAGCCGGATCATTATCATCACGCGAAATGCTACGCCGAGGTGGCGCTGAGTATTCTACCTCCCGACCCGGGGAAGACCGGAGCGCCGCAAGCGGGCGACGAGGTGCCGGCGACGGGACGAGAGCAGTATATGATGCCGGGTTCGATGAGGGGGCGATTGTAATCGTAGCTGTAGCTTTATGAACCGAATCTCATAGTAGTAGGAGGGAGACACAATGACGGCAGCACCAAAGAAGGAACTGCCGGGGAGGGAATCGGCGAGGGATATGGCCGAGGCGGCGACGATGAGGGCTAAGAAAAACCTGGCGGTACAGGTGCGGCTTCTCCAGATGGAGACGGCGCAGTTGCAGGGGATCGCTAACCGACTCACGGAAATCGCCTCGGCCATCGCCATCGCCAATGGGATCAAGGAGCGGGTGGAAGAGGGGGAGGGGGAGGACTAGCGCAGGATGGGGCAAGAGCCTACACTCCAGGCGGGCAGGACCCCGCAGGAACAGGTCGCAATCGAGACCCCCCGCATCACAGCGCCGGGGGTGCAGCATCAGTTTCAGGGTGCGTATGGCTACTGGCTGGGTGACTCTGAGAGACGCTATGGCCGCATGCGGCTGGCGCGGCGGCTGCCGGAGCACACCAAGCTGGAGATGCTGCGCGACCCGGTGATCGCGCTGGCGATGGGGTTTATTACAGCTACGCTGGTCAAGGCCAAGCGGGTGATCGAGTGCACGGACGAGAACAAGCGACGCTTCTTCGAGGCCATGTTCCGCTCGTGGGAGCGGGAGTTTATTCTGCAGGCATCCCAGGCGGTCGCGCTGGGCGCGTGCGGGATGATCAAGCGCTTCGCGTTCCAGGTGCCCGAGCCGCAGGAGATCGACGCGCCTCCAGTGTGGACCTCGGCGACCATCCCCTACGTGATCGAGGGCTTCGATGCGGTGTATCCCGTCGGCACGCGGGCCAAGTTCGACCGCAAGGGGCGCGTGTTCGAGGGCATCTCCACCGGCGATGGGGACGTGGATGTGTTCTTCAGCCTGTGGATCACGATCGGGCAGGCGCGGGCGTTTGGAGCCTACGGCGGCTCGGGGCGGTTGGAGAACGTGTACCGGGACTGGTGGCCCAAGCAGTTCGGGCGGGATCTGTATCTCGTCTGGTTGCAGAAGAACATCAACCCGGCGGTGGTGGTGGGGTATCCACCGGGGCAGACCTCGGGCGGCGAGAAGCACCAGGACATCGCGGTCGCTACCGGAGACGCGGTGCGCAGCGGGTCGACGGTGGCGCTGCCTTCTTCGGTGTACCAGGTGATCGATCAGCTTACCGGCGACGAGCGTCTCTCGGCGGTAACGCAGTGGGCGCTGGAGTTCCTGGAGTCCACCCGCAGCGTGGGCCAGTTCCACGAGGTGGACGATCACCACGATGCGAAGATCAGCCTGGGAATGCTGCTTCCTCCGCAGATGTATCTCAACGTGAAGCAATCGGCTTTGGGCGGTCCGACGACGGCGGACGTACTGACGAAGCTGGCCGAGGACCTGCTGCTGATTGACGCGGTGGACATCGACCGGCATGTCAACAAGTACGTATTCCCAGCCGTGGCGCGGGCGAACTTTCCGCCCGGGTCACCCCGGGTGCGGGTGCGGACGGTGGGGCTGGCGCCGGAGTCGCGGGGCCAGTTGTTCGAGATCGTCAAGATCTTGCTGGGTAGGATGGAGGTGGACCCGATGGCGGTGGATTTGGATGAGAGCTTGCGGCGATTGGGGATTCCGGTCTTGGAGGGAGGTACCTCTGTGCTGCCCGATGACGAGGGCGAGGAAGAGGAAGAGGCCGTGGCGGCCCAAGCAGACGACGAGGCAGAGGGCCCGCCCCGCGAGGCGCTGGAGCGGATGGTGCAGGAGAGGTTGACGCCGGTGCCGGGCGTGGGGGAGATTATCCCCACTGAGGAGGACATCGAGCGGGCGGTGAGGCAATTGAGGGAAGTGCTGCCGGAGTTGTTTGAGGAGTAAATGGTCATCAGCCCGATCGACCTGCTGTCGCCAATATCGCCACTGCCCCGGCTGCGGACGGTGGCCTCGCGGCGGGCGGCGCTGGATTCGTACCTTGACACGTTCAATATACGGGTAGCCGACCTGGCGCAGCAGTTGCACAGCGGGGTGATGGGGGTAGATGCCTGGCAACTGGGGATGCGGGACGCGCTGAAGACGCTGCACACCAATGCGGTGGTGATCAGCCACGGCGGAGATTGGGGGGCGGTGTCGTACCGGGAATGGGGACGGCTGGGCGGGCACATCCGGGGGCAGTACGAGTACCTGGCTCGCTACGCCCAGCAGGTGCAGCAGAGCGCGCTGAACACGCTCTCAGGCGGGAAGTTTTACTCAGAGAAATACCTGGAGTGGCGCGCGAAGCTCTACGGAGGCAATGCGCGGGCGTCGTTCTATCGCGGGCTGGCGCAGGGGTTGCTGCCGCAGGTGCCGGGGGACGGGCAGACGATCTGCGGCACGAATTGCCAGTGCGAGCTGCGGTTCGAGGAAGGGGATCAGCCGGGGTTGTTGTTGGTGTACTGGGAGCTGCGCCCGGCGGAGCATTGTGGCGATTGCGTGCTCTTGTCGCAGACGTGGAATCCATACGAGTTATGGCTGCCGGCGGGGTTGTCGGCCCGGGCTTGGGTGACGTGGTTGCCGAGGATGGATGCGCATGTGGAACTACGCGCTTAGTCTCAGTGATCTCTACGTCGTCGCGTTCCTGAACGCGCTGGGACTGCTGTGGCCGGTGCTGTATCTGTTGTGGCTGTGGGGAGCATACAAACGGGGAGGGTAAGATGATCGGTTGGATCGTGTTGAGCGTGCTGAGCTGGGGGACGTTCTTCGGGATGTGCTGGGTGGCGGTGTTCTGTCCCGTTCCGGCTGTCCTATTCATTCTGATCGAAGTGCTGTCCCTCCTCCTGTGTCTGTTCGCGACTTTCTCTGAGACTACGGCACGTCTGGACATTGCGCGGGGGAAGCGGCTTGGCCGAAACGTGCGCGGACAGATCATCAGGCCCAATGTCGGTGAGCACAAGAACTAGGCTTCAGATCCTGGACTATCCCTGGCACCAGGTGCATTCGTACCGGTTGCACGCGCTGCCGGCTGAGTTCACGTATCTGATGACGCGGCCGCTATTATGGAACGTCGCGCAGCGGCCGATCCCGCCGAACTGGACGGGGGGGATCCAAGCAGAACAGTATGACCCGGACGATTACGACCTGGCGTTGCTGCATCTGGATCAGTGGTGCGACGGACGGCATAACCTGCGCGCACTCCCCTATCGGCTTATGAAGCGAACGTCACAGGACATCCCGCAGATCGTGATCATGCACGGTACACCGGAAAACGAGGCCAATCGGCGGGCGATCCTGCGGCTGATTGAGGACCTGCCGGTGGTATGCAACTCACCCCAGGCGGCGGCGGTGTGGGACGGGGGCGAGGAGCGGTGGGATCGCTACGGGCTGCCGCAATTTCGCGCGATCGTCCACGGGTACGACATAGACGAGTTCTGGAGCGAGCCGCTGGGGCAACGGCGGCGGGCAGTTATCACGATCTGCAGCGGCGGCACATGGAGCCGCGAGTATCACGGCATCCCTCTGCTGGAGCGGATCCAGCGGGATGTACCACTTCGCTGGTACGGGCCCCGGGGAAACTGCGACTGGCTCGACAACTACGACGACTACCGCCACATGCTGGCCAGTTCGCTGATCTACTTCTCCCCGACGAGACGCGCACCGATGCCCGGGGCCCGTACCGAAGCGATGTTGAGCGGCGTGTGCGTGGTGTCGGTGCCGGGGAACGGATTCAAGGACCTGGTCGTCCACGGCAAGTCAGCGTTCATCGTGCGCACATACGTCGAGGCGCGGGATACGTTACGGGGGCTGCTGGAGAATCCCGACGAGGCGTACAGGGTAGGCCAGAAAGGGCGTAAGGTGGCCCGGGCACTGTTTGACAAGAGTCGCTTTGTTCAGGATTGGGTGGATGTGTTGGCCGAGATAGGAGTGAGGGGCACACAATGAAAGCGATGGCCGGGCGGGAAATTCCTCCCCGGATTCAATTCGAGATCACGCACGACTGCAACCAGAACTGCCCGCTGTGCGATCACCGGGTAGGGTCCAGCCAGTACACCGGAATGACCCAGGCGCAGTATCAGCACGTCGTGGCGTGCCTAGATACCGCGCGATTCGAGATCGCGGATCTGACCGGGGGAGAACCGTTGGTACATCCTGAATTTCATTGGTTCGCTGGGCGAATGCTAAGAGATTTCAGGTGTATGCTCCGAGTGCGCACCAATGGCCGATTGGTGCCACGGTTTCGGGAGGAGCAGCCAGTCCTGTTTGACCGTCTGCATTGGATCGTCCAAGAGTATCCTGGTTTCAACGATGGCATTCTGCCCGAGTTGGTCGGATTGCCCAATGTACACATCAGGCCATATCAGCCGTTTTGGGATCCCTATCGGGACCCCGATCTGGACGAGGCACTGGCGCGGACGATACGCTTGCAATGTACCCACCATGTGCGGATCATTGGGGATTGGTTGTACAACTGTTGTCTGGCCGAGGGGATCGAGCGGTACTATCACACGGAGCCCGTGCACGTCGTGATGTCGCAGGACTGGCGGGAGGATTGGGGCAGGCTGGAGACGTGGCGGGCGTGCCAGCATTGCTTCCGGGCGGTTGACTGGTTTGACAGCCAGGGTCATCGGAAGAGAAGAGATAGGAGCAAACCGTGAATATCTTGATCACTGGAGACAAGGGAAAGATCGGCGGGCTGGCGCGAGGGCTGCTGGAGCAGGCCGGCCATGACGTAAGCGGGTTCGATATTGAGCGTGACCGCGATGAGAATATCCTCACCGCGCGCTCCTTGATGTGGGCGATGGAGGACGTGGATGTAGTCGTCCACTGTGCAGCGATTCCCCACCCGCGCCATGGTGGTCCTGGGCGGTACTTCGACATCAACGTGCACGGCACCAAGTTCGTGCTGGAGATGGCGGCCAGACAAAAGGTGCGCCGGGTGGTGTATACCTCCTCGACGGCGTATTACGGCTGCGGGATACGCGAGGGGCGTATCCTCCCGCTGTATCTGCCGATCGACGAGCGGCATCCTCCGGCCTCGACATCCCCCCATCTCTACGAGGGGAAGTTGGAGATCTACGACATCTCAAAAGTGATGGCTGAGCAACTACTGAGATTCTATGGTTCCCAGCAGACCATGGAGACGGTGGTGCTGCGGATCGCCCCGGCCAACACGAAGGCGTGGCAGTATCGGGAGGGATTCGACTGGCGGGAGGATGACTCCTGGAAGCGGGGATGCTTGTTCTCGAACTGCCACCCCGACTACGCGGCCCAAGCGATTGTGCGAGCGGTCGAGGCCGAGGGGCCTTTTTGGGGTGAGGCGTTCAATATCATGGATCGGTACACGCACCGCTCAATCGACGTGCATGAGTTCATTCAGCGGGAGTATCCGCTGGTGCCGGTGGCCAAGAGTCTGAGGGAGAACGACAGCCTGATCACGCCGTGGAAGGCGATGGAGGTGCTGGGGTTTGAACCGTGCGAGGAGTTAGAGTGACGAAAGGGGACGGTCCGGGAGGCTCACCAGTACCAGGGGGGAGGGCCCACTCCACCACACCGGTCAGGGCTTACCGGGTTAGCCCTATAGCGATTGCTGGGATTGCCTCTCTCACGGCCGGACTGTCCCTTTGCTCACTCTTAGTATACAGCATAATGCGCAGTTTGTCAAGATATTGATAATGCGAATCTTGTTTATTCCCACTTACTATGATGGCCTGCCGAGGGATTCAGGCTCGGTCAAGCTGCGGGCGGAGTGGGTGTGCCGGCACTGGCCCGAGGCGGCGGTATACGACGGCTCGCAGCGCTTCGCCGGGGCGCAACTCTACGTGTTCCAGAAGGCGTACCTGGTGGCCAAGACGCGAGGGTGGATTCAGAAGGTGGCCAAGTGGCGGGACCGAGGTCGCTGCCGGCTGGCCTTCGATCTGTGCGATCCAGACTTCCTGGAGCCAGAGCACGCGCGGCGGATGTCGGCCCTGCTACCGCTGTTCGATTTCGCGACGGTGACGACGGAGGCGCTGGGGAGCTGGATGGAGCAGCGGCTGCCTACATACATTATCCCGGACCGGGTGGACCTGGAGGAGCTGGATAAGATTGGGCGCAAGACAGACACGAGTGACACCGACGAGCCCCGGCTGGTGTGGGCGGGATACGAGCGCAATGTCCCGGCGATGCGGATGCTGCAACCGATGATCGAGGAACTGGGGCTGGAGGCAGACGTACTGGTGATGGATAGCCCCATCCCATTTGAGAACTTCTGGCGGATGATGCTGCAGTACGACGTGCTGCTCAATCCGCGGCCAGACGTTCCTCCGTTCTCCTACAAGAGTGATAACAAGACGCTGATTGCCTGGGCGCTGGGGCTGCCGGTGGCCAGGACGGCGCAGGAGCTCGAGGAGCTGTGCGATCCTGAGTGGCGGCGGGTGGAGGCGGCGAGCCGGCGGGCAGAGGTGGAGAGTGATTGGTCTGTGGCATTAAGTGTACAGGAATGGCAACGAATTGCCAAGGAGTGGATGATCAGATGAGAGGGTCTCCCCGGATTCAATACGAGCGGACGTGTGTGCTGCTTCCCCCAGGTGCGGGGGTGGAGTGGGCGGTGGCGGTGATCGATGGATCGTGGGACAAATACCGCTTCACGCTGACGAACAGCGCAGATGATGCGGGGATTGGGGATCTGGACGTGCGGCATGTGATCGCGGTTAATCCCAGCGAGTGGGGGGATCTGCGTGCCTTCTTCGAGCAGCACTATCCCCAGGTTGTGTTCATCCGGCTAGAGGCAGAGACGCCCCAGGACCTGGTCAAGAAGCTGGGGGACATCGTCCTCATCCCGATTCCACCTGAGCCTGAGCCCGAACCTGTGCCTGCACCGGGTGAGGGTTTCCCTCTGCGGGGGGTGCACGATCGCGCGGGGGGTGATTGGCTATTCAACGAGGAATTGAAGGGTTGGTGCCTGGTACCCGTCTATCTGGGGACGACCCCGCAGCGGCTCGGCTTGCTGGCGGATCCCGACATCCGCTTCTTGGTCAATCTGCGGTACTCCTATGCAGTAGACGACGGAGGACAGGGAACGATGCCGGGGCCCGACAGGTTGGCGGAGTTTGAGCAGGCGTGCATTGAGACGATGGAGAAGAACCCGGAGGCCTGGGCCTTTGTGTACTGCAACGAGATGAACAACGCGCGGGAGTGGCCGGCAGGCTACTCGCTGACTCCCGAGTATTATCGGGATTCCTACAATCGGATATGGGCGGCCAAGCCGGCCGGAGCGCGGCTGATGCCCGGGGCGATCGATCCTTACAACGCAATCTGGGGGGATTGGCGTAGGGTTTGGAGAGATGTCCTGGACAACATCACCGACTGCGACGGTCTGGCTTGGCACGCCTATACCCACGGGCCGGGGGTGGATCTGATCTGGGGGGAGCGGCGGTTTGGGGATGACCCGCTGGTGGGGGTGTTCTATGACCTGCGGGTGTTGGAGGATCTGCAGGCGACGGTGCCGGAGCGGTTCGCCGATCGGATCCAGGTTGTGACGGAGACAAATCACCTGACCCGGTGGGATGAGAGTATTGGATGGGAGGCGGACAGCGGGGAATGGGTGGTGGAGGCATACCGGTACTTCGCCTCACGGGGGGTGGCGGGGGCGTGCTTGTTTCGCTTCGGGTATGAGGATTGGCGATTCGGGGATCTGTCAAGGGTATTGGATGCGCTGAGGAAGATGGAAAGTAAGGCAGCTACATCTACAACCTCTTGTAGCAGTTATGATCCTAGTCCCTATGAACCGATAGTAGACTGGGCATGGTCCGAAAGTTCGTCAACGTCTCCCAGCGTGCCGTCAACGTCAATATCCTCAACGCCTTCCCGAACACACTGGGAGCGGTTTATCGGATGGCTCAAGGGAGATAGGCAGGAAGGCAGGAGGAGTGAGGTTAATGGCTGAATTCCTTGTTGGAATGATTGACTGCTGCGTCGTCGCCTTACCCTTCTTTGCCTTGGTCGCCCTATTACTGGGCTGGGGCGACCTGGCGCTGGAGCTAGGCACGGCGGGCGCGCTGGCCCTGGGACTGGCGCTGGTGCGGCGGTGGAAGCGGAGATGGAATTGATTCCAGGTAAATGACAGATTCGTGACAAGGACGTGATAGGAGCATACAATGAGAATCTACGCCGGAAGCCGGGATGACGCGGCAAACTACTATCGCCTGACAGCTCCCCTGGGAGTCCTGCGATACAGGACGGGGCACGAGGTGCGGGCCGGGCGGCTCAGCGCGGGATTGGGGGAATACTGGGACGTGCTGTGGCTCCAGCAGTACGCCGATCCCACGACAGAGCTGCTGATGTGGGACTTCCAAGCGGAGGGGGGCCACGTCGTGTACGATGTGGACGATTGGCTGTTCGGGGTGCCGGCTTCTTGGCCGTGCTACGATCACTACTTCTTCAGGGGACAGGGGAAGCCCAAAGATCGGCTGATGTTTCACGAGCGGCTGATCCGGCGGGCGGACGTGGTGACGGCCTCGACGCCCTATCTGGCGCGGAAGTTGGAGGAGCACCTGGAGTTGGAGCCAGAATCGGTCAAGGTGCTCCCTAACTGCGTGCTGATGGGGGATTGGGACATCGTCTCCCCGACCGCGCATGGGCTGGACGGGCCGGTGCTGGGCTGGTTTGGGACGGAGAACCACTGGGACGACTGGTGGGAGATTGCGCCTTACGTAGACGAAGCGCTGGAGGAAGTGGGCGGTCACCTGGCGCTGCTGGGGGCCCCGGAACTGGTGTCCCAGTTTCCAGCCCGGCTGGCGGCGCGTACACAGGTATATCCGCTGGTAAAGATGCGGGACTTTGATCAGGTGCGGCGCATGATCATGGCGTTCGACGTGGGGTTGGCCTGGTGCACGGACCGCACGGAGGCCAGCCGGTGTCGCAGTCCGTTGAAGGCGCTGCAGTACGGCGTGGCGCGGGTGCCGGTGGTGGCCAGTCAGACGGTGTACGGGGAGGTTCCCGGTCTGGCGGATCAGTATGGGTTGGTGGTGGACGAGCCGGCCGAGTTGACGGGGGCACTGGTGAGGGCACTGAGCACCCATCACGACGTGATGCGGAAGCGGGCCAAGGCTTGGCTGGGTGTACTCTGGGACCGGCACTGTTATGAGACACAGGCGAAGCACTGGCTGGAGATTGTGGAGAGCTTTGCGGATGAATCCGATCCAGGTGGTCTACGATCCTGAGCGCATCTTCCAGCGTGGGGCGGAATTTCCCCGCCAAGAATTCGCGATCACGCTGTGGTTGGGGTGCTGGCCAGAGGGCATGGTCGTTTGGGATCCGGGGGCGGGGCGGCGGTATGAGGTGAGGCCCCGTGAGAGGAAGCCACGGCAGCAGATGATAGTCACGTTGGATGGATTGCAGCGGCTGGCGGGGAAGAACAACGGGAACTTGTATTCTGTATAACGAAAATGAAGCAGCGACAGATTGATTTGATTCAACAGGACTGGATCACACAGGTGGCACAGGATTACGTCCCGGCGCTGCACATCGGGTGTGGAATGAAGCCGATCTGGGGCGCGGTGAACGTGGATCCCAATCCGGATCGCTGGCGGTGGGCGGATATGGCGGGGAATGCGCATCATTTGCCTTTCCCCGATGCTATGTTTGATAGCGTGGTTAGCAGCCATGTGCTTCCCCACCTGCGGGATCCGGTTAGAGCGCTGGCGGAGATGGCGCGGGTGCTCAGGCCGGGCGGACGGATGGCTCACATTGTGCCCGATTTGAGATTCGCGCCCCGGCGACACAGTGATCGTTATCCGTTTGCGAATCAACCCCACGGCTGGCTCGGGCCTGACGATTTCGCACCAGTGCTAGATGTGCTGCGCGATGTGCTGGACGTGCTTGAGCTACGCAAATTTGCGGAGTTCGACTGGTCGTTCAAGTTTATGGCTATGAGATTATGAACCGAAGGTTATACTTTATCACGCTGAACTGGAATACCACCCGGCTCTTGAAAAGAATGGTGGCCTCGGTGGAGGCGACTGTCACCTTGCCGCATCAATGGATCATCATCGACAACGGGAGTGACAGGGAGAACTGGGGCGAGCTGAAGCGCTGGGCGCAGGAGCGCAATCTTGATAACGGTGCCCGGGGTTATCTCCATCGCTATGAAGCTAACCAAGGGCTGATTGTGGGGCACAATCGGGCCTTTGACCTAGCAGCGCTGTGTAAACAGCCGCATGAGATCGTGATGGTCGATACGGATGTCTTGATCTGGCAGGAGAATTGGCTGGGCGAGACACTGGCCTGGGCAGACGAGCACCCCCAGGTGGGTATCGTGGGCCTGGAGCACAGCCGGCGCGAAGAGGGAGCGCCGCCTGTCTTCCTCGATCCGTCGGGCTATTGGTATATTCACGAGGAACAGCCGGGCGAGCCAACCGAGGGGGAGAGTGTAGGATTGGGGGTGGCGCTGCTGCGCTGGCCGGTGCTGGAGGCGGGGCTGCGCTTTGATCCCGGCTTTCGCATCTACTACAAGCAGGACGATGATCTGTGCTTCCAGGTGCGGGCGGCGCTAGGGTTAGAGGTGTGGGTGTATCCCATCCCCGGACTGGATCACTGGGGCAGTGGGAGCCTGAAGCAGAGTGACTATCAGTGCGCGGGATGCGATGGTAAGTCGGAGTGGGACCGGATGAAATCACGGAATCAGGAGTATTTCGCCCGCAAGTGGGCGTGGGCACTCAGGCCCCGGCGACCGGCACTGGCGGCCGAGGCTGAGCACTTGCGGGAGATGAAGGAGATTATGGCCCGCGAGAGAGGAGGGTGAGATGGACAGGCATGTTGTGATGTTCTATCCCTACATCAGTGAGGACGCGATCAGGCAAGCCACGGCAGTGCTGCGCAGCCGCTGGGTCGGCGAGGGGGCTGTGGTCAAGAAGTTCGAGGCGGCGCTGTGCGATAAGTTCGGTTTTCACTATGCGCTGGCGCTGTGCAACGGCACGGCCGGCTTGCGGCTGGCGCTGGCCGTGGCGGGCGTGGGGCCGGGCGACGAGGTGATCACGACGGCGATGACCTGCACGGCGACGAATACGCCTATTCTGGAGCAGTATGCTAAGCCTGTCTTTGCCGACATCCAGTGGGGGACAGGCAATATTGATCCGACAGACATCGAGCACCGCATCACCGAGCGTACGAAGGCGATCATGATGGTCCACTGGGGCGGCTATCCCTGTGACCTGCAGGAAATCCACGAGATCGCAGGTCGGCATAACCTCCCGGTGATTGAGGATGGGGCGCATGCGCTGGGGGCCAGCTACCATGCCCGTCCTATCGGCACGATCAGTCCCTTTACAATGTTCAGCTTCCAGGCTATCAAACAACTGACTACGGTGGACGGTGGCCTGCTGATGATGGTTAATCGGGAAACATACGATGAGGCGCGGATCCGGCGCTGGTTCGGGATTGATCGGGATAACCGGGTGCCGAGCGAGCGCTGGCCAGGGTACAAAGCCTGGGATCAGGCCCAGGTGGGATACAAGTACCACATGAACAATGTCAACGCAGCTCTTGGGCTGGGCAATATGGAGCATATCGACGACATCCTCGCCCGCCGGTACCAGATCGTAGCGCGGTATCGGCAGGCACTCGAGAGCGTACCGGGGATAACGCTGTTCGAGCGCCAGGATGACCGGGCCTCGGGCGATTGGCTGTTCACGATGCACGTGGAGAACCGGATGGATTTCCATCGGGCGCTTCTGGAGCGGGGGGTGGAATCCTCGGTGTGCCACATCCGCAATGATCTGCATCCAGTGTTTGGCCCATTGCGGGATGATTTGCCCAATCTGGATCGATACCAGAAAACTTACATCAGCATCCCGCTCCACGACCATCTGACGGATGAGGATGTGGAGTACGTGATTGAGATAGTTCGGCGAGGGTGGTAATGCATAGGCTTTGTGGCTATGAGATTATGAACCGAAAGTTATATTTCGTCACTCTGAACTGGAATACCACCGACCTGCTAAAAGACATGGTGGCCTCGGTGGAGGCGACTGTCACCTTGCCGCATCAGTGGATCATCATCGACAACGGGAGCGACAGAGAGAACTGGAGCGAGCTCAAGCGCTGGGCGCAGGAGCACGATCTGAACAACGGAGCCCATGGCTACCTCCATCGCTATGAGAGCAATCAGGGCTTGATCGTGGGGCACAATCGGGGCTTTGACCTGGCGGAGCTGTGTGCACAGCCCCACGATGTGGTGCTGATCAATACAGATGTCATCGTGTACGAGGAGGGCTGGCTGGAGCGAGTGTGGACGTGGGCCGATGAACGCCCCGAGGTGGGAATGATCGGGCTGGAGCACAACCGGGCCAGTGTGTGCGCTAGCGCTATCTTCCTCGACCCGCAAGGGTACTGGTACGTACACGAGGAGCAGCCAAAGCGCCCCGAGCCGGTGGAGGCCGAGAGTGTGGGATTCGGCATGGTTCTGCTGCGCTGGCCGGTGTTGGAAGCAGGGCTGAGATTCGATCCAGCCTATCGAATGTACTACAAACAAGACGACGATTTGGCGTTTCAGGTACGGGCGTATCTAGGACGGGAGGTATGGGCATTTCCCATCAGATGCGACCACTGGGGTTGTGGGAGTATCAAGATCAACGGCCCGCCAGGGGGACACGAGGCATTTGAGCGCATCAAGCGCCGCAACCAGGAGTTCTTCGCAGAGCGCTGGGCCTGGGCGCTGCGGCCCCGGAGGCCGAACTTGGCGGCCGAGGCCGCGCATCTGGAGAAGATGAAAGCGATCATGCAGGCCACGACATCGGCGCGTATGAGCGAGGGTGGTAATGCATAAGCGAGGTGCCACAATGCTTGACAAGGAGAATGATGTACTTGCAAAACTGGAAGCCTATTTCGATGAGAGGGCCGATCAAGCCAGAGAGAGCGCAAAGGACGTGGAACTTTCTGAGAAGCAGCGTATTAACAGGATAGCTATTGCTGAGGCTTTCTCCCATGCCGCATGGAAAGTGGCAGAGACGCGGAGGCGGGGGAATGCATAGACGAGGTGCCACAATGCCCGACCAGGTGAATTGGAAGGATCCCCGCAGTATCTGGTATTCCTATCCCGCCAAGCACCGGCTCCAGCCAGGGGGCGCCCACTATCTGCGCTACGAGTGGGTGCGTGATCGGATCCCCGAGGGAAGTCGGGTGCTGGACGTGGGTTGCGGGGCGGGGCAGTTTGCAGAGAACATCTCACTGGACAAGGGCTGCCAGGTGTGCGGTGTGGACGTGGTGGGGTTCTTCACCTGGCTGTGCAACACCTCGCTGAAGAGGGGGCTACTGGACGCGGGGTGCCGGACCGGGTGGTTCGTGTGCGCAGATTTCGCTTCCATGACGACCGAGCAGGTACGCTCGCTGGGGGTATTCGACGTGGTGACTGCGCTAGAAGTGCTCGAGCATCCGATCGATGTACGGGGCTTCCGGCGCAATGTGCGGTTGGCGCTCCCGGCGGGGGGCAAGCTGGTAATCACGGTTCCGCACCCGGGCAGCCAGAAGATCGGCTACAGTTACAAATATCATCATCCCCATCACGTGCGGATGTGGTCGCGCTGGCGGATGGAGCAGGTGTTCGGACCAATGATCGAGTATGCCGAGATCACCCCGGAGAGGGAGAGTGGGACATACGCGCATATCGGGGCGGTGTTTGATGTCCCTGGGGGTTGATGATGGAGTGGTCAGCGGGGATGATCCTCGCGTTGATCGTGGTCTGCCTGCTGGTGGGCTACGTGATAGGTAGGCGGAGGAAGGACAGGGAGGTACCATTCTGATGGTGGATCTGAATGACATTGGCCCGCTAGCCGCGCTCATGGCCCACCAGCGGTCGGGGACGCATATGCTGGGGAGTATGATCGGCAGTCATCCTGAAATGAAATACACGGGGGAGATCT
>CAYNKU010000016.1:0-5314 GCA_964397865.1 uncultured Pirellulales bacterium
GGTAAGACGCTCTCTGCATTGACATTCGGACACATAAACGCTAATCTATACCTATGAATCGTTTTCGCTGGATCATCATATTTATCACAGCAGCTTCCGCCCTCACCGGCTGTGAACCCCCAAAGCCCCCACTGGCACGTGAAAATATAAAGATCGGCGACCTCGCCCCGATTAGGCCTGAAGCGCCGGCTAATCTGCTGTTTCGAACAATAAACTTCGACGTCTATATCTTCGAGGTGCCCGCCAAACAGGCCGATAGCCTCGATGATCTGTGGCGGTCACTTTATTCCAGTCCCCTTCGGTTTAAGAACGCCCGCGCCTTCGAGGCGAACGGTTTTTCCGTCGGCTACGGCCAGCTCGATACATGGGACCAGATCGGCGATATACTCCGGTCAATCGGGGCAATAACAACGGAAAAGACCTCGATACTGCTCGCTGACGGTGATTCCGAAGACGTTCCCATAACCGAACTGGAAAAAGAACTTACCGTTTTTTATCTCGATGGTCCGTCGCAGCCGGCCGGCGTAACAATCGGCCCCGGCAGCTTGTCACTGCGAGTAAAAGCCCAAAAAATCCCCGGTTCGAAAGGCCTGTGCAAAGTAACCGCTCAGCCTGCCTTTATACCCGCAAGAATAGACCCTGTTACCGCAAAGCGCCTTGTGCCCGGAAAGGATTTCCTCTTCAAATGCGCGGAGTTCGAATTGAATATGACAGGCGGCGATTTCTTCCTCCTTGGCCCCGAAAAATATACCACCGACCGGGTAACACTAAACAGCCTTTTCTTCTGGGAGGGTGACCTCGTGCCGAGGGTCAGAACTTATTTCGTTGTCTGCACAGCTATAATCGATTGAACCGATATATGACAAACCCAGTTGTCGCACTAACTCGATGTCCCGATTACGCCGGGCCCAAAGTCGCCGAGGCTCTCCAGCGGCAGTTCGCTCTTGCCGGAGGCCTGAATAAATTTATCAGCCCCGGTGACAGCGTCCTTATAAAGCCCAATTTCATAGCCCCCAAACCGCCGTCCTGCCCCGCCCAGACCCATCCGGCCGTAATCATCGAAATCGCCAAACTGATAAAGGATTTCGGTGCGAAACCCTTCGTTGCCGATTCGCCCGCCTGGACCAATGTCAATACCTGCGCAAGGGCCCTCGGTCTTGACGGCTCGCTGAAGAAACTTTCCATACCGCTCAAACAGTTAAACCGACCCAGAACCTGCATCCTGGGCAAAGACCGAACAAAGGTCGGTATAAGCTCGATCGCCCTCGATGCCGACGCGATTATAAATCTGCCCAAATTCAAATCGCATCAGCAGTTGGTAGCGACTTTCGCGGTCAAAAATATGTTCGGCTGTGTAAGCGGCAAGAAAAAAGCCTACTGGCATTTCGCAAAGGGCGGTCATCTTGCCGATTTTTGCGAATTACTCATAGAGGTTTATGAATTTCTCAATCCCTGCCTGACTATCATCGACGCGGTCGTAATTATGGATGGTCCGGGCCCGATTAACGGCAGGTCCAGACCGCTCGGCTGGCTCATAGGAGGCGCCGACCCGATTGCCTGTGAATACATCTGCTGCGAAATCGCGGGTCTCAAATCAAACGAATTGCCGATCATTAACACAGTTCGAAAACTGAGCTTCGGTTCTCACAACCCCGACCGGATAGAAGTCCGGGGCGACCCGCTGAGCGAAGCGAAGCTCGCTGATTTTGAACAGGCGAAACTTATCCCGATAAGGTTCACGCTGCCGCGGATTTGCAAGAGTATAATAAAGCAGATATTACTGCTGGCAAAAGGCCCCCGACACTCTCACTCCATTGACAAAGAGACTCTTTTGGACTAATATCAGCTTTATGCGGTCCGCAAACGATTCAATAAATATCCTTGGCATCGAAACGAGCTGTGACGAAACAGCCGCCGCCATAGTAACCGACGGCACGATTGTGCGTTCGGCCGTGGTTGCCTCGCAGGCCGCTTTGCACGAAAAATACGGCGGCGTCGTCCCCGAAATAGCATCGAGGGCCCACATCGAAAAGATATATCCGGTTATTAACGAGGCCCTCGAACAGGCGGCCCTTGGCCCGGAAAAAATAGACGCTGTCGCCGTAGCCAACCAGCCGGGCCTGACAGTAGCACTGATAGTCGGCGTCACCGCCGCCAAGACTCTCGCCTTCGCATGGAACAAACCCCTTATAGCGATAAACCACCTTCACGCCCACATGCAGTCGGCTCTGATGGCCGAAGAAAATCTCGAGCTACCCGCCGTCGCACTCATCGTCTCCGGCGGACATACCAGCCTTTACGATTATCGCAGTCCCCTTGAGCCGAAGCTGCTCGGTTCGACTATCGACGATGCGGCCGGTGAGGCTTTTGATAAAGTGGCGACGATTCTTCATCTGCCATATCCGGGCGGGCCTGCCATTGAAAAAGCCGCACGAACCGGTAACCCCAAAGCCATCGATTTCCCTCGCTCGATGCTCGGGGCCGATTCGCTCGATTTTTCCTTTAGCGGAATCAAGACCGCCGTACTGTATTACTGCCGGGGTCAGGATATGAAAGGCCCAAGCAAAGTCGACACGATGACACCGCGGAAAATCGCCGATATAGCCGCTTCTTTCCAGGCCGCCGTAATAGACGTACTGGTCAAAAAAACGGACCTTGCCGCCGAAAAAATCGGCGCAAAAACAGTCCTTCTCGGCGGTGGCGTAGCCGCCAATACCGTCCTTAGAACCGCCTTGCAGCGGACGTGCGATTCAGCCGCACCGCCGAGAAAATTGCTCATCGCCCCAAAGCGGTATTGCACGGACAACGCGGTTATGGTAGCCTCATTGGCGTATCATAAATTCAGGGCGAACCTGTTCGCGGATTTAACGCTCGAACCAAAGGCCTCAGGCTAAAGGCCCGCTGTGAAATATGGATAAACAACAAAACGAAAGGAAGGTGTAATATTCAGGCCCAGCAGTTAAAAGAAATTCTCGAACAGGTAAAAGCCGGCAAAATGTCCATCGACCGGGCCCTCGAAAAGCTCAGGCAGCTTCCCTTTGAAGACCTCGGTTTTGCCTGCGTCGATCACCATCGTCAGATCCGTCGCGGCTTTCCCGAAACGATCTTTTGTCCGGGAAAGACCACCGAGCAGATAGTCGGCATCTTTCTCTCGATGGCCGAAAAGGGCGGCAACGTCCTGGCAACCAGGGCCGACCAGGAAGCTTTCGATGCTCTTATCGCTACCGGCAAATGTCCCGACGCACGATATGAAAAGCTCGCGAGGGCGATAGTACTGGAGCAGAAAAAGATAGACCCCTCCAGGTCCGTACTGCCGATAGTTACCGCCGGCACCGCCGATTTGCCCGTTGCCGCCGAAGCACAAGTCACCGCCGAGATAATGGGTCAGCGCACCGAGCTTATCTGTGACGTAGGCGTCGCGGGACTGCACAGGCTGCTCGGAAATCTTGAAAAACTCCAAAACGCGAATGTTATCGTTGTTGTCGCCGGCATGGAAGGGGCCTTAGCGGGCGTGATAGGGGGCCTGGTAAGCTGCCCCGTAATTGCCGTCCCAACCAGCATCGGCACCGGCGCGAGTTTCGGCGGCGTAGCGGCACTTCTTACAATGCTAAATAGCTGTGCCTCCGGCGTCACAGTCACCAATATCGACAATGGTTTCAGCGCCGCGGTCACAGCCGTCTTGATAAACAGAAAAATAGACGCTGACAGATAAGCGGGTTAGAAGATGCAGGAAATAAAAGCGATTGCCAGGTTAAACCCCCGTCCGGTCGACGCCCATAAAGGCGATTTCGGCAGAGTTTGCATAATAGGGGGCTGTCTCGGTATGACAGGAGCCGCCGCCTTGGCCGGCAGAAGCGCCCTCCGCGCCGGTGCCGGACTCGTGCGAGTAGCTGCGGCAAAGAGCGCGCTGCCAATTATTGCCGCGATAGAACCTTGCTTTACAACTATCGCTCTGCCCGAGGATTCGGCCGGAAAGATTTCAGCCTCCGCCCTGGGCGCGATCCTCCGGGCCGCCGAAGAAAACGATATCGTCGCCTTCGGTCCCGGTATAGGCGTCAGCAGCGATCTCAAACTCATACTTCAAAACCTGATCGAATTAAAAAATTTGCGTCTGCTGGCCGATGCCGACGGCCTCAATAACCTCGCGGCCGTCAAAAACTGGCCCGATACGCTAAATGCGAATCTCACAATTACCCCACATCCGGGCGAAATGAAAAGGCTGTGGAAGGCGTTGTTCAGGGAACCCCTGCCCGCCGATCGCGTCAAACAGGCCGAATCCCTGGCACAACGAACTAATGCACTGGTCGTCTTAAAAGGTGCCGGTACAATTGTTACCGACGGCAAAAAGTTCTTTGTTAACAAAACCGGCAATCCCGGAATGGCCACAGCCGGCTCTGGCGACTGTCTCACCGGTATAATTGCCGCACTGGCCGGCCAGGGTCTTACGGATTTCGATGCGGCTGTACTCGGAGTTTACATCCACGGCCTGGCGGGCGATATCGCGGCCGAAAAAAAAGGCCAAATCAGCCTTATCGCGACGGATTTAATCGAGGCCCTGCCTCGAGCTTTTGAAATAGAGAAAGGCGGGAAATGATTAAAAAAACTTTTTTGATTACATTACTGATCGTTACAGCTCTCATGCTCTTCGGCTGTCAGACCGTCCAGGGTATAGGCGGTGACATCCAGTGGATCGGTGAAAAAAGTGCCGAACTCCTCGAAGGCCCATAATCACTTACCAGATACCGACAGCCGGATTTGTGCTCCTATGACGACTGAAACCTCCCGGTGGTCAAGTTTGCGGATTTTTTGAGAGGCTTGTTTCTAACAGTGATTCTATCTGGAAAGCTCTTTATGACTTTACGCCGCGTGGGGACTTTTTTAATTTGCCTGACTGCTATTGTGCGGACGGCCTTTTCCGGAGATTGAACGCTTTTTGTTACCTTTTCGATTGCGGCATAACTTCCGTTGACAGCCAGAAGACTCAAAAGAAAACTCAGTATACTTTCAGCCCCCTGATTGGCGTTAACACCGTCCGGTGTCAGCCCGTCATGGCAGCCTTTGGTAATGAAATTATACACCGGTATATGCAGATCGTTTTCACCGAAAAACCAGTTAAAAGCCTTTCTCAAAAGAATAAGATATCTGCTGTTTTTAGTGACCTCGTAAATATCTTTCAACATCAGTATAGTGCCGACCGCCTCGATAGGCTGCTGATCGAAAACAGCTTTTGTTTGCCCTCTTTTATACCACCCGTTTGACCCGATAAAGCTGAAGTGCCCGTCGATGAAAATATTTTCCAAAAGAAAGTCACTGG
>CAYNKU010000016.1:5414-16673 GCA_964397865.1 uncultured Pirellulales bacterium
CCGTCACTTTTCTGGGCGTGGATCGTAAACGAAAGATACTTATCCAGCAGCCTCAGCGCCTCAGGCTCGGGGTATTGAGCGTAATATTTTGTCATAACGATAACAGCCCTCGCGTTGTCGTCGGTGCAGTAGCCGTATTTACGATTGGGGACGGCAAATTTCGCATGCTGCAAAATCCCGACTTCGTCGGTCAGCCTGTTGATATGTTCGAGCGAGGGTTCCGGTATTTCAATACCGGATGTCTTTTTGACGGCCGCCGGCCTGCCCGAAGACAGTTTGATCAAAGGCAGCGATCTTGAGTTAAAAAGTTTCCAGTAGCTCTGCCCGATCTTGGGCCAGGTTCTGCTTCTGCCGTATTCATAAGCCTTTCTTCGCAAAGCGTAGAAAAGATTGTCGTCTTTAAGGATTTCGATTATAGCCCGAGAGGTTTTTTCCGGGTCTCCGAAAGGCACCAGTACCCCCCGCCCGTCCGCCAGAAGCTCGGTAGCTGCCCAGTATGGCGTCGAAACGACCGCTTTCCCCGTCCCGACCGCAAAAGAAAGGGTTCCGCTGGTGAGCTGCTGCTCCATTAAATAAGGAGTTACGTATATATCACTTGCGCACAGAAAGTTATGCAGCTCTTCATCGCTGACGAACCTGTTATGAAATATCACGTGCTGAGCCAGCCCAAGCTGATTTACCTTCTGCTGAAGGGTGAACCTGTAGGATTCACCGTCGTGCTTGAGCACTGTCGGATGGGTCATGCCCAGAACAATATACAAAACCGATGGCTCTGCCTCGATTATCGCCGGCATCGCATCGAGCATAACCTCGATCCCCTTGTTTTTGCTCAGCAGACCGAAGGTAAGTATTGTCCTTCTGCCCTCCATTGAGAATTTATGTTTATAATAGTTATTATCAACGAATGAAAGATCGGGTATCCCGTGAGGAATAAGCGCGACCTTTTTTTCATTGACGCCGTAAACGCGCCGCAGAATTTCCACCCCCGGCCTATTCATTGTGATTAATCTGTTGGAGACGCCGCACAAATCCATCGTCGATTTATAGTAGGCCGGGTCGGGTTTATCCAGCACAGTATGCAGCGTTGTTATTATCGGCGCATTGACTCTTTCTAAAAGAAGGTTCACATAAGAGCCCGCCTCGCCGCCGAAAAGTCCGAATTCATGCTGAACCGATACCGCCTCGACATGACTGAAGTTTATATAATCAGCCGCGCAGATATAATCGTTCTTGACGTTCTGACGAATCTCGAACTTGACGGGATCCTCGAATTTGACCAGATTGTCCGACTTGATGGCTACCACCATTGGCTCGAAATTGTTTTTGCCTGTCAAGCCCACATTCCTGATAAGGTCCGATGTAAAAGTTGCGATACCGCATTTCTGCGGAAGAAAGGAACTTAGAAAAGCTATTTTTTTTGTACCCCTGCCCATCACACACACTCCTGAACCGAAAAATTACAGTTCTCAGATTTGTATATTTCTCATCAAAAGCAAATCCCCCAGCGCGATGTATAATAACTCATTCATCTTAGTGCTGTGGAACCGGCTTGTCAAGCTTTACTATTGATTCAGGACAATATCTTGTGAACCCGGGAAAAGCCCCTTGTTGAAAATAGAAATTTTCTGCTTTAAAAATACTTTTTTGGCCTTAAAACTGACTTTTTTAATAAAATTTGCTTTTTTTGTAACAAAATTTTGCATTTTGCGTAAAATACTACTAAAACAGTAGGAAAACAGGAGATGGTAATATGAGACTTTCAACCCGTACAAGATATGGATTAAGGGCGATAATCGAACTGGCAGGCGGATATGGCCGGGAACCGCTGCAGATAAAGACTATCGCCGAGCACCAGGAAATATCCGTTAAATACCTCGAGCAACTGATGTCGACCCTCAAATCCGCAGGTCTTGTCAGAAGTTTCAGGGGCTCAAAGGGCGGATATAAGTTGACCAGAGCCCCCACGGAGATAAAGTTGAGCGAGGTTTTCAATGCCCTTGAGGGCGAGGTTATTACAACCCAATGCGTCGAAGATGAAACTTTATGCAATCGGTCAACTGATTGTGTAACCCGAAAGTTATGGTCCCAGGTTCAGGCTGCTATCAAAAACGTACTCGATTCGAGAACCCTGCAGGATTTGGTGGATATGGTCGGAGATGAACAGGGACTGAATTATCAGATTTGATACGAAGGAATTCGCGTATGAGCGCAATATTCGAAGATATAACAGCGGCCGTTGGTTTTACTCCGCTTGTCAGAATCAATAAGCTTGGCTCAGGCAAAGCCACGATTCTCGCAAAGATGGAATGTTTCAATCCCTGCGGCAGTATCAAGGACAGAATCGCTCTATACATGATAGAGGCGGCCGAGCAGGATGGTTCCATAACGGACGGCACCGTTATTATAGAACCGACCAGCGGCAATACCGGCATAGGTCTTGCCTTTATATGCGCCTGCAAGGGTTACAGGTTGATACTGACAATGCCCGAATCGATGAGCATCGAGCGGCGAAAGCTCCTGCGCCTCTTCGGCGCGGAAATTATCCTTACCCCCGCCGCCGACGGTATGACCGGCGCGGTAAAAAAAGCCGAAGAACTTGTTGCAAAAAATCCGAATTCTTTTATGCCCCAGCAGTTCAAAAATCCCGCTAACCCAAAGGCCCACCGCGAAACAACGGCTCAGGAACTGTGGGCCGACAGCGACGGTAAGATCGATATCCTTGTCGCAGGTGTCGGTACCGGCGGCACACTCACCGGCTGCGGTGAGATACTCAAGAAAAAGAACAAAGACTTAAAAGTCGTGGCCGTCGAACCCAGGGATTCGCCCGTTCTCTCCGGCGGCGACCCCGGTCCGCACAGGATTCAGGGTATCGGCGCGGGCTTTGTCCCTGAGGTTCTTAACACCGATGTAATCGACGAAATAATCCGGGTCGCGAATACCGACGCCGTTGATACCGCCAGGCAGCTTGCCCTGAAAGAAGGGATTCTCGGCGGCATAAGTGCCGGAGCCAACCTCTGGGCGGCGGTCGAGCTTTCCAAAAGACCCGAAAACCAGGGCAAGGTGATAGTTACATTTGTCTGTGATACCGGCGAAAGATATATTTCCACCGAGATGTACAACCATCCGGATTGATTTGTAAAAGTGGATGGGTAGCTCTAATAATTGCTTTTGAGCGGCAAGTAGAAGATTTTTGTATTCCGGCAAGGAAGGAAAATGCAGGCCTACTGGTGGGTAGGTCGAATTTTCCTGACGCCGTCCGGAATCAAAAAGATTCGCTTGTTCGCCAAAATGAATTTTTAGAGGTTCCCATAAGTGTTAGGTTTTTAAGATATGTATCGGGATAATAAAAATGTCCGGAAACGATTTGACAAATAAAAAAATAAAGACGCTTGTAAGCAGCCTGGCCCAAACCTACCGGGACGATACAGGAATAAACTTCATCGACGTTTCTAATCTGCCCGTGCGGGACAGGATAATCGCGATCCTCGAATTGCTGACCGAACTGCTCTTTCCGGGCTATACCGGCAAAAGAACAATCACAAAGTCAAACGTCAATTTCATTATAGGTGATCTTTTGTTTCAGGTTTACACCGAACTTTCCGAGCAGATAGAACGCGCCTATAAATACCGCTGCAGACTCACCAACTGCGATACGGGCGACTGCCGTAAAATGGCTCAGGATGTGACCCGGCAGCTTTTAGATAAACTGCCCGAAATCCGCGAACTGCTCAAGGGTGATGTCCGCGCCGCCTTCGACGGCGACCCCGCCGCAAAGTCCTACGAGGAAATAGTGATAAGCTATCCGTGCATCATAGCCATAGCCGCTTATCGGATCGCCCATGAATTGTATTTGCGGGATGTACCGCTTATTCCGCGAATTATGTCCGAGTGCGCTCACACCAAAACCGGGATCGATATCCACCCCGGCGCAACGATAGGCAAAAATTTCTTCATCGATCACGGTACCGGCGTGGTAGTGGGAGAAACCACGATCATAGGCGAAAACGTCAAAATCTACCAGGGAGCGACCCTCGGAGCCCTTAGCTTCAGAAAAGACGAAAGAGGCAGGGTAATAAAGGGCGGCAAAAGGCATCCCACGATCGAAGACAACGTGACAATTTATGCCGAGGCGACTATATTAGGCGATGTAACTATCGGAAAAGGCGCGGTAATAGGCGGTAACGTCTGGATAAAAGAATCCGTTCCGCCGGGAGTAACGGTTACCACCGCCAATCCCGATCTTGTTTACATAAAAACAAAAAGAAAACCGCCAAAAAGTGACACAGGAGGCCTGCTTTGAGCGACGATCTTATTAAAAGGATAGAAGAGTTGAAAGTAAAGCGAAACGCCGTTATCCTCGCGCACAATTATCAGCCGGGCGAGATACAGGATATCGCCGATTTTTGCGGCGATTCGCTGGGTTTAAGTATCCAGGCCTCCAAAACGAAGGCCGACGTGATCGTATTTTGCGGCGTGCGTTTCATGGCGGAGACCGCCGCGATCCTAAGCCCCGAAAAAACGGTTCTTCTGCCTGAAGAAACCGCCGGCTGCACGATGGCGGATATGATAACCGCTCAGCAGTTGCGCCGGTTGAAGAAAGAACATCCCGGTGCACTGGTCGTCTGTTATGTCAACAGCGCCGCCGACGTTAAGGCCGAAAGCGATTACTGCTGCACCAGTTCCAACGCCGTTGAAGTCGTGCGGTCGTTGCCGCCGGATAAAAAAATCCTTTTTGTCCCGGACAGCAATCTGGGCCAGTTTGTCACAGAAATGACCGCAAAAGATATCGTTCTCTGGCCGGGTTATTGCGTCTCTCATACGGTGATAACCGCCGACGATATCGAAAAGGCAAAGGCGAAATACCCCGATGCCCTCGTGCTCGCGCATCCGGAATGCACCTTGCCGGTTAAGCATCTTGCCGACGAAATCCTCAGCACGGGTCAGATGCTCAAATTCGCCGCCAAAAGCTCCGCGGCCAAGTTCATAATAGCGACCGAGGTCGGTATAATCCATACCCTGCGAAAACAGGCCGAAAAGGCCGCAGCCGCCGCCGAGTTCATACCGGCAAGCGAAAAGGCGATCTGTCCCGATATGAAAAAGATTACTTTAGATAAGATCATCTTTTCATTAGAGGACATGCGATACAAAATTGCAATTGATGACCGGATAAGACTGCGTGCCAAAAAGGCACTCGAGAGAATGATAGAAATTTTACCGAAAAAATAAGAAGGGTTATACAGTGACTGAAAAAAACAAATACCACCTTGAAACACTCGCGTTACACGCCGGCCAAACCGCCGATTCCGAAACACTCAGCCGCGCAGTCCCGATCTATCAGACCACCAGCTACCTTTTTAAGGATACCGACCACGCCGCGGACTTATTCGCCCTTCGACAGTTCGGCAATATTTACACCCGCCTGATGAACCCTACGACCGACGTTCTCGAAAAAAGACTCGCCGCTATGGAAGGCGGCGCAGGCGCTCTTGCCTTTAGTTCCGGAATGGCGGCAATAACCAACGCCGTCTTAAATATTTGCCAAAACGGTCAGCACATCGTCTCTTCGAGTTCCCTCTATGGCGGTACTTACACGCTCTTTAGCCAGACGTTCCCGAAGCTCGGAATAGATGTTACCTTCGTCGACCCCAGCCGACCCGAAAATTTTGCCGAAGCAATTAAAGACAACACCAGGCTTTTATATATCGAGACGATCGGCAATCCCAAAAACGACGTACCCGATTACGAAAAAATCGCCGCCGTCGCCCACGATAATAAAATGCCGCTTTTCTGTGATAATACCGTCGCCTCACCGATTCTTTTCAGACCAATCGAACATGGCGCCGACATCGTCATACACAGCTGCACAAAGTTTATAGGCGGCCACGGCACAAGCATAGGCGGCATAGTTATCGACAGCGGCAAATTTAACTGGGACAACGGCCGATACCCCGAACTCACCGAGCCGGACCCCAGCTACCATGGCGTCAAATTCGTCGAAAGTTTTGGCGAAATGGCATATATCGTCAAGGCAAGGGTCCAGTTCCTCCGCGATATGGGTGCGTGCATGTCGCCTTTTAACGCCTTTCTTTTCCTCCAGGGCCTTGAGACAATTCATCTGCGAGTGCCGCGCCATTGTGAAAACGCCCTGGCCCTGGCTAAGTGGCTCGAAGAACAGGATTCCGTAAGCTGGGTGAATTATCCGTCCCTGCCGTCACATCCGGATTACAAACTGGCCCGGAAGTATCTGCCCGCCGGTACAGGCGCTATAATCGGCTTCGGTATAAAAGGTTCAAGGCAAGCCGGCGTGAAATTTATTAACAGCGTAAAGCTCGCCAGCCACCTGGCGAATATCCTCGACAGCAAAACCCTCGTCATCCATCCCGCCAGCACTACCCACCAGCAGCTAACCGATGCCGAGCAGGCCTCTGCCGGCGTCACCGGCGATTACATCCGCGTATCGGTCGGAACCGAACATATCGACGATATAATCGCTGATTTCAAACAGGCGCTAAATGAAAGTCAAAGGTAAAATATATGTGGGACTACACGGAAAAACTAAAGGAACATTTTTTCAATCCGCATAACGTCGGCGAAATAGAAAACCCCGACGGCGTCGGCGAAGTCGGCTCATTGGCCTGCGGCGACGCGCTCAAACTGACCTTCAAGCTCGATGAAAAAGGCAGAATAAAAGACGCCAAATTCAAAACGTTTGGCTGCGCCAGCGCCATAGCCACTTCATCGGTATTAACCGAGCTGATAAAAGGCCTGACCATCGAAGAAGCCGCCAAAGTTACAAACAAGGATATCGCCGATTACCTGGGCGGTCTGCCCGAACAAAAGATGCACTGCTCGGTCATGGGCCGGGAAGCCCTCGAGGCCGCTATAGAAAATTACAATACCGGCGGCACAAAAAAACACGAACTAAAAGGCAAAGTCATCTGCAACTGTTTCGGCGTCACCGAAGAAGAAATTGTAAGGGTCATAAACGAAAACGACCTCAAAACCGTCGAAGATGTAACCAATTACTGCAAGGCCGGCGGAGGCTGCGGCTCGTGCAAAGGCGAAATCGAAAAAATAATAGAAAATCTCCAGGGCCAAAAACCCAAGGATATTTCAGCAAAAGCACCAAAAAAAGGACGAAAACTTACCAACATCCAGAAGATACAATTAATTCAGCAGACAATAAATGAGCAGATCAGGCCTGCCCTGCGCGCCCACGGCGGAAATATCGAACTAATAGACGTCGAGGCGAGCAAAGTAATAGTCGCTTTCAGGGGCATGTGCGCTCACTGCAAAATGGCCGACTTTACGATGAAGGAAGTGGTCGAGGCCAAGTTACGGGAATTCGTTTCGGAAGAACTTTTCGTCGAGGAAAGCGGCGATTCAATGGATAAACACCACAACCACAGGGAATAAAAAAATGAGAACCATATATTTAGACAATAACGCCACGACAAAAGTGGCACCGGAAGTATTCGAAAAGATCAAACCGTTTTTCTGCGACCTCTACGGAAACCCATCGAGCATGCACACCTTCGGCGGACAGGTCGGAACAAGTATCCGAAAGGCCCGTGAACAGGTCGCCGAATTGCTTGGCTGCAACCCCGCTGAGATAATATTCACCGGCTGCGGTACCGAGAGCGATAACACCGCGATCAAAGGCGTCGTTGCCGCCGTCCCCGACAAACAAAAGATCATAACAACAAGGGTCGAACACCCCGCTGTACTGGCCGTCTGCCGCGATCTCGAAAGCCACGGCTATACCGTTGTCGAATTGCCGGTGGATAATTCAGGACGCCTCGACCTTAACCAGCTCGAAGACGAAATAGATGACGACACCGTCCTGGTTACAATAATGTACGCGAATAACGAAACCGGCAATATCTTCCCCATCGAAAAAATTGCCCAAATCGCGGCCGATCGAGGTGTCGTCTTCCACACCGACGCCGTCCAGGCCGTGGGCAAGATACCGATGAAGCTCTCGGAAAGCAATATCGATATGCTGAGTATCTCCGGCCACAAACTCCACGCTCCCAAAGGCATCGGCGTTCTATACGTCAAAAAAGGTACCAGGCTTATGCCGTTTATGATGGGCGGTCACCAGGAAGCCGGACACCGCGCCGGAACCGAAAACGTACCCGGAATAATAGGTCTTGGAAAAGCCTGCGAAATGGCCGCAAAAAATATCGAACAGGAAAATAACCGCGTCAGATATCTACGGGATAAACTCGAAACTGTGATACTGAAAACCTGCCCCGATTGCCAGGTCAACGGCGACAGGGAAAACCGCCTGCCGAATACGACAAATATAAGTTTCGAATATATCGAGGGCGAAGCGATCCTCCTGATGCTCGACAAACACGGCATCTGTGCCAGCAGCGGTTCAGCCTGCACCTCCGGGGCACTCGAACCTTCTCACGTTCTAAGGGCGATGGGCGTTCCCTTCACCGCCGCGCACGGTTCGATTCGCTTTAGCCTCAGCAGATACAACACCGAGGAAGAAATCGATTATGTAACCGAAGTTCTGCCGGGTGTCGTCGCCAGGCTCCGCGAACTCTCGCCGTTTGTGACAAAATAATCACTACTGATCGTCGGTGCCGTTAAGTATTTCTATCGCCTGCTCTATAGTGCCGTTTTTGTGCACCATTTCACTAAGTGCCTGGATCATCCTCGTCGGATTTTTGTGCTGGAACGCGTTTCGCCCGATCGAGACCCCGGCGGCGCCGGCTTCGAGAGCTTCTTCTACCATCTTGAACATATCGTAATCGCTGTCAATCTTCGGCCCTCCCGCGATAACAACAGGCAGCCGACAACCGTCCACCACCTCCGCGAAGCTCTCCACCGTGCCGGTATACGGAACCTTTACAATATCTGCTCCGAGTTCGGCGCCTACCCTCGCGGCGTGCTTGATATACTCCGGGTCATACTCGTTTTTGATCTTTTTGCCCCGCGGATACATCATCGCCAGAAGCGGCATCTGCCATTCTTCGCATTTACTGCTGACATACCCCAATTGCCTGAGCATCTCATTATCCGTCTCCGCCCCTAAATTGATATGCAGCGATACCGCATCGGCTCCGATCTTGATCGCCTCCTCCACCGTGCATACCAGTTCTTTGACGTTCGGGTCGGGGCTTATGGATGTGCCGCCCGAAAGATGTATTATCAGCCCCACGTCTTTACCCCGGCCTCTATGCGAGAACCGCGGCATCCCCTTGTGCATCAGCACAGCGTTCGTCCCGCCGGCCACAACCTTACTGACTGCCTCCCGCATATCCGTCAGTCCCTCGACAGGCCCGACCGTAACGCCGTGATCCATCGGAACAATAACCGTCTTATGCGAGTTGCGGTCTATTATCCTCTCCAGTCTTATCGCCTTACCTATCATCTTCGAATCTCCTTTAATTGTTTTAATCTTTTTTCTTTCTCAAAAATTAGTAAACAAAAAAGCCTTCCAGGGCTCACACCCTGAAAGGCTTTTGATTTCGATGCATCAAATCCCTTTAGGGTGCGCAGTCGGCAAAATAAAACCAGAAGGTAAAAAAGCTAAAGAAATTTGAAGTGTAAAAATCCCGGCGGCACACAGATTCACTGCCCGCTGAAGATATTTCGATATTATTTAATCTCTGATTCATACGCCGCCTTTGCCGCCTGAATTAAGTAATAATATATAAAATCTATTAAAATAGCGCTTGCGTGTCAAGAAATTTTTTTCTCAAAAAAAATACCGGCCGGTTTTTTATCGATATCCGTCGGTTGTCATCTTCTTCGCCGGGCGATCCAGAATACCACCAGGGCCGTAATTATAACGACGACCATAACCTCGCTCGGACCCAAAAGTACCGCCAGCATCGCTATTTAGCCTCCTTTATTCAGCCGCAACGGCCGAAAACAGAATAATAAACCTTATTTACCCAGACCGCTAATATATCCCACGGGCCCGCTTTATACAACCGCTTTATCCCGCCCCGGGCCTGAAAAACCTTAAAAATTTATCCGCGCCGCTTCGCAGGAAAAATACCCATATCACAAAATTATATTTGACGCCTGTCCATAGATGAAACTATTATTTCGCTTATAGTCCTGCAGGATTGGTATTTTTTGAAGTTTTTAAGGAATTGAAAATGGATAAATCCCCGAAGATTGTTGTCGTTGGAAGCAGTAATATGGATCTGGTGGCAAAAGCCCCCAAAATTCCCGTAACGGGCGAGACCCTGACCGGCACCGATTTCTTCATGGTCCCCGGCGGCAAAGGAGCCAACCAGGCCGTAGCGGCAGCCAAACTCGGAGCCGAAGTCGTATTTGTCGCCAGACTCGGCAACGATATCTTCGCGTCCAAGTCTCTTGAGAACTTCAAAAGCGTAAATATAAACACCAAACATATCAAACAGCTTGACGGCGTGCCGTCCGGCATAGCGATTATCGCGATAGATGATAACGGCCAAAATATTATAATCGTCGTACCCGGCGCCAACGGCAAACTTATGCCCGAAGATATTGACGAAGCCGCAGACGATATCGCCGCCGCCGGTGCCGTGGTATGCCAGCTCGAAGTTCCCATCGAAACCGTCGAACGCGCCGCCAGGATCGCTCATGAAAAAAATGTGCCGTTTATTCTCGACCCCGCTCCCGCAAGGCCTTTGAGCGATGAGCTTCTTGGAATGGTAGACATCATCACCCCCAACGAAACCGAGGCCCAGACGTTGACCGGCATAGAAGTAACGGATGAAAAAAGCGCATCCGAAGCCGCCGATGCCTTGTTGGCTAAAGGAGTAAAGACGGCGATAATCACCCTCGGCGAGAAAGGCCTGTTAATTGTCGATTCTGACGGCAGGGAAATGATTCCCGCCAACCAGGTCAAAGCTCTCGACAGTACCGCTGCCGGAGACGCCTTCACCGGCTCACTCGCCTGCCGCCTCGCCCAGGGAGATTCCCTCAAAACCGCCGCTGTATACGCAAACGCCGTAGCGGCAGTGAGCGTAACAAGACTCGGAGCTCAGCCGTCTATGCCTACCGCCGAAGAAGTTGATAAATTTGTAATATGATAAATTACTCAAACTGACCGAATTATGACCAATAATTAGTGTAACCGCTTATTTGACAAAATGTTTCACAAAACAAAAACAATAAAAAAAGCCATCCCGATGTCGTTTCGGGATTCCGCAATTTTGATTTTTGATATTTGATTTTTAATATTCCAAACGGACAATCGGTCAGTTTGAGTAAATTATTGATATCGAATTCAGGAGGCCGAACATG
>CAYNKU010000017.1:0-16666 GCA_964397865.1 uncultured Pirellulales bacterium
TTAGCAGTGAGTCCAGGCATTGTTACTGGAAAGGCACGTGTAATTCTCAAGGTCGATACTAATGAACAACTGCTGTCCGGTGAAATTCTTGTGGCACCCTTCACAGATCCAGGCTGGACACCATATTTTGTCCCTGCTGCTGCAATAGTTACGGATTTGGGTGGTCTGTTATCGCATGGCAGCATAATAGCTCGTGAATATGGTATTCCTGCGGTTGTCAACGTAGGCTCAGCAACCGAGATCATAAAAACGGGACAAACTATACAGGTAGATGCTGATAATGGAACTGTTAAGATACTTGGATAAACACAAATCCTTTGTTTGCCATATTGAAAATAAATCAGGCGTTAGCCGAAGATGTTTTTCCGCTTTCGTAATTCTGCGAAAACGTCCGCGTCGCTGGCGTTTGGCATATTTATAGCAGCTTTGATTTGGGGCGAGTTTGCTCGCAGGAAAACATTGGTCTGTTTTTCCCGGGCGATGGTTGATGGGATGGTGGGGTTTCCTTGCCTTTGTTTTTTTCTTATATCTTCGAGCAGTGTTTGTATGGTTTTGTTTTCCGGCTCGATAGTCAGGGCGAATTCATAGTTTTCTTCTGTGTAATCATGGCCGGGATAAACAAGAGTGCTATCCGGCAAGGCGGCCAGTTTTTGTAAAGAATTCCACATAGTCCCGGCATCGCATCCGACAGGCCTGCCGCAGCCTGCTATAAATAAAGTATCGCCCGTAAAGACAATTCCATTAGTAGCCTCTGTTGGTTCGATATAGAAACAGACAGAATCTAAGGTATGGCCTGGTGTTGGTATGATTTTTATACGACAGTTATCGAAATCTAAAATCTGCTCATCCGTGAGGCCTTGATTACCTATGATTACCGGGCAATTTGTTTTGTGTTTCAGTTCCCTGATGCCGGCAGTGTGGTCGGCGTGATGATGAGTGCCGAAAATCGCGGTAAGCTCCAGATCGTGCTTTTTGATCTCGTTAAGGACTAAAGAGGCGTCCGCCGGGTCGACAGCGATCGCTTTATTTTCCTGGTATCTGAAAAGATAGGCAAAGTTGTCGCCTAAAGCCGGTATTATGATTACAGGTTCCATATCGCTCCTTTTTTTAATTTCATAGATATTAAGAGCTGCACAAAGATAATTCAAGAAGCCAGATTTGGCAATTTGTCCACAAACTTCGGGACGTTAGGATTTTAGAGCCGTCTTATAACCTCTCAGAGCTGGGTTATCAGTATCACAACCGGCCATTTTTGCGGTTATGAAATGATCTGGGAATCTTTGAAAAATATTTTTAGCCATTTTTGTCAAATCCTGATAATATAGAAGCGATATATATTTCGTCCCGGTTCGAATTTGAATCGGCCGGGGCGAAGGGGCGTTTTTTGCCAGTCATTTTAAGGTCAGGTTATGACAGAGCTTAAAAGACAGCTTGGTTTTCTGGATGTCTTTGCCGTTGCCGCCGGCGCTATGATAAGTTCGGGACTTTTTGTCCTGCCGGCTATCGCTTACGCGAAAGCGGGACCGGCGGTTATCATTTCCTATCTTTTCGCGGCAATTTTGATACTGCCGAGCGTTCTTAGCCAGGCCGAGCTGGCGACGGCGATGCCGCGGGCAGGCGGGACTTACTTTTACGTCGAAAGAAGTCTCGGACCAATATGGGGGCTGTTTAGCGGGCTGGCAAACTGGTTTGCGCTAACACTGAAAAGCACGTTTGCCGTGCTCGGCATGGCACTTTTTCTCGATGTAGTGCTGGAGAAACTAACCGGCGCGCGTTTCGACGCCGCTAACATAAAGCAAATCGCCGTCTTCTGCTGCCTGGTCTTCACCGCTCTTAACATCATAAGTGTAAAACAAACCGGCAGGTTCCAGATATGGCTCGTTGCCGCGATCCTGTCCATTCTCGGATTATTCGTAGTTTTCGGTTGCCCATCCGTTACAGCAGCAAGGTACAGCGGCTTTTTACAAAAAGGCTGGCCCGCAATACTCGCCACTTCAGGACTGGTCTTCATAAGTTTTGGCGGACTCACCAAGGTCGCAAGCATCGCTGAGGAAGTAAAAAAGCCCGGGAAAAATCTGCCTATGGGAATGCTGGCAGCGTGGCTGATCGTAACGATCTTCTATATCACGGTTATCGCGGTAACCGCGGGCGTTCTCGAGGGGGTCGAACTGGTTGAAAGTGTCACGCCGATCTCGCTTGCCGCGTCGAAATTCATGCAAAAAGCCGGCTTTGCCCTGCTCGGCCTGGCAGCGGCGGCGGCGTTTATAACAACCGCAAACGGCGGAATCCTCGCCGCCTCGCGCTCGCCTATGGCAATGAGCAGAGATCGACTGCTGCCGCCAATTATGTCCCGGGTGAACAGACAATTCAAAACTCCTCACATCAGTATATTGCTGACCGCGAGCTTTATGATAACCGCACTGGTCTTTCTGGACCTCGAGATCCTCGTCAAAACCGCCTCGACTCTGCTGATAATTCTCTACATCTTCGACAACACCAGTGTGATAATCATGCGTGAAAGCAGGATACAAAGCTACCGACCGATGTTCAAAGCGCCTTTTTATCCGTATATCCAGATTTTCGTAATAATCATTTACACTTTGCTCATTATCGAAATGGGAATAGTTCCCCTGCTTATCTCCGGTTCGTTTATTGCCCTCAGCGGGGCATGGTTCGTACTGTACGTATCCAAAAGAGTAAACAGGGCATCGGCGGTTATGCACATCGTCGAGAGAGTCACCGACAGGGAACTCAAAACCGTCACCCTTGAAAACGAACTGCGTGACATCCTGCTCGAACGCGATAATATTATCGAAGACCGTTTCGACCAGTTGATAAAGAAATGCGAAATCCTCGATATCAAGGGTAGAATTTCATTCGAAAAAATCTTCCGTCAGATTTCCCATATTCTCAGCGGCAGGATGGACACAAACGAGTATGTTCTCTTTGAAAAATTCCTTCATCGCGAGGCCGAGGGCGGAACCGTTATCCTGCCGGGACTGGCGATCCCGCATATAATCGTCGAAGGAGAAGATAAATTCGATATCCTGCTCGTCCGGGCGGTCGACGGGATAAAGTTTCCTCACGCCAAAGAACCCGTTAGAACAATGTTTGTCCTGGCCGGCAGCAAAGACCAGCGAAACTATCACCTGCGGGCACTGATGGCTATCGCCCAGATCGCCCAGCAGAAACAATTCGAACAGCTCTGGATGACCGCGAGAGACACCCAGGCAATCAGAAACCTGATACTTCTTTCCACGAGAAAAAGGGATACGGCCTGATAAGACAATTCGAGAAGTTAAAAATTTGTGCTTTTGTCTTTTCGCTTTTTTCGTATAATGGGTGTTCGGTATTTTTGAAGGGTCTCGATTATGAAAAAAAGCTCTTTATTGACACTGTCCCTGGTTATCCTGCTCTTCGGTCTTTTTACAGGCGGCTGCGTGGAACGCCGACTAACTATCAACACAGAGCCCAAGGGAGCACTTGTAATATTGAACGATGAGGAAATAGGCACATCACCTGTCACCGTGTCATTCAACTGGTACGGCGACTATGCCGTTAGAATAAGCAAGGAAGGTTTCGAGACCCTCAATACCCACCGAAAATTAGAAGGCCCCTGGTATGACAAGTTCCCGTTCGATTTCTTCGCCGGCATACTAAGCTCAAAAAGAATTGTCGATTCTTACGAGTGGACTTTCGAACTGGACCCGAAGCAGCAGATAGACAGTCAGCAGTTGATCGAAAAAGCCCTCGAAGCAAAAGAACAACTCTAAGAGCCTATCCCTGCCGCGGCACCGACCATTACAACAAGTTATCACGATACCATTGTATGGCCTTTTCCAGCCCCCGGTCGAACGGCACAACAGGTTCGAAGCCCAACAGTTCCCTGGCCCTGGTTATGTCGGCAAGGGAATGTTTTACATCGCCCGGCCGCGGCGGTGCGTATACCGCCTTGACCTTTTTACCTACCAAGTCGTTGATCAGATCCACGATCCGGTTAATCGTTATCGCTTCGCCGCATGCGATATTGACAACTTCGCCGGAGGTCTTCGCCGCACGGGCGGCAAGCAGATTGGCGCCGACGACATTATCTATGTAAGTAAAATCCCGGCTCTGCTCGCCGTCACCGTAAATCGTGGGTGAGGTGTCTTTGAGTATGGCGGTAACAAAAGCCGGTATTGCTGCGGCGTATTGACTCGTCGGGTCCTGGTATGGGCCGAAGACGTTGAAATATCTAAGCGATATCGTCTCCACTCCAAAGACCTTGTAAAAAACAGAACAATAATACTCGCCTACCAGCTTGGCGACCGCGTAAGGTGAGAGCGGAATCGTCGGCATCATTTCGACTTTGGGCAAAACGGCCGTGTCACCGTAGGCTGACGAACTGGCGGCATAGACAAAACGCTTTATCCCGCAGTCACGGGCAGCCAGGAGAAGCGTAAAGGTAGCGTCCACACAATGCCTGTGTGTGGCCGCGGGATTATCGACACTCTTGGGAACAGAAGGCAGAGCGCCCTGGTGCAACACAACGTCAATATCCTTCATCGCCGAGCGGGCGATCTCTTCGTCACCCATGTCGGCTTCTATGAATTCTATCTTGTCGATAATACCGGAGAGATTGCTTTTTTTGCCGGTAAGAAGATTGTCAACCACCCTGACGAAACAATTCTGTTTAACGAGTTCTCTGCAGATATTGGAGCCAATGAAACCGGCTCCGCCGGTTACTAAAAATTTTTCCATAACAAGGCTCTTTTTATAAAAACATGACGGTTGATGTTTGCCCGGCCCCGCCGGTTAAGCCGAGCCGGCAAGCTGGAGTTTCTGGTATTCCCGCTGAGACTTGAACTGCTCGTGGAAATAGCCGCCTTTGAGGGCCTTTACGCCAAAGAGAACACAGCCGGCCACAACGACATTTACTTCTCTTAGTTCCCTGATCGCCCGGGCGGCGGCGCCTCTTCTGGTGGTACCGGCATTGAATACCAATATGGTGCTGTCAGCGAGCCTGGCAATAGTCTTCGTATCGCTGACAAGCAGGACGGGCGGGCCGTCAAAGATTATATAATCGTAATGCTCCTGCCGGCTGCCGATAAGCTCTCTCATTTTGCCGCTGCCCAATAATTCGCCGGGATTGGAGGGCAGTGAACCCGCACCGATTATATCGAAGCCCTCGATGCCGCTGGGCCTTATAACCTCATCGTAATTACATTGACCGACTAACAGGTTGCTAAGTCCCAGTTCGAAATTCCCGCCCCCTTCGTGGCCTGCTTGAGGGGTATTAAATATCTTACTCAAATTCGGCCGCCAGAAATTGGTGTCTATCAGCAGTACCTTTTTGCCTTCGGCGGCAAAGGCCGTCGAAAGATTGATCGCCACCGAGGTCTTGCCGTCACCCGCGGCACCGCTGCTGATAAACAGTACCTTCGAATCCGAACCGCTCTCGCTTAAGGTCAGGTTGGTCTTGAACCTTCTGTAAGACTCGCTTACGATCGAATAAGGCGCCTGGCGAACAACACGACTAAGATCGACGCCTTTAAGCTGCCTGTCCTCGGCGGCATCGGGAATTACGCCGAGCAGCGGAATGTGAAGATATCTGCCTACGTCTCTCGGCAGCCGTACCATGTCATTGAGTAATTCGATCAGAAAGGCGAGCCCGACGCCGAACATAAGACCGAGAATAAATCCGCCGGGGAAGTATATCTGCCATTTCGGTGAACTTATTTCCAGCGGTACCGGCGCAAGTCCCATGGACTGAATCTTGGCGGTCTCCGGGTCGTCGTGAATTATACGCCAGTTATCGATCTGGGCCTTGATGTCATCGAGCCTGGCCTGCCTCTCGTCACGCAAAGTTATACCTCGCTCATATTGAACTCTCGCCCGGTCGAGGTCCTCTTTTCTTTTGGTCGCCTCCGCCCGCAAATCCTCAAGTTTATCAAGCCTGCTCAGATATACAATAAGCTGATCCTGGGCATTTTGAAGATTTGCCTGCCGGGTTTGTTCTCCTATCTCAATCTTTCGGGCCTGCCGTCTTGCCTTGGTCTCATTTATCAACTCCCTGGCTTCACGAACCACTTTGTGGTTCTCGCCGAATTTCGTAAGAAGGCCCGCAAGCTGCGCTTCCTGAAGGGCAGTTTGTTGAGTAAGCATGACCATTGTCGGATCACGCTCTATCTGATTTTCGATCTGCTCACTGATCGGCCCGGTAGCAAGCTTCTCGAGAGTCCCTATACCGGCGCGAATCTGCTGTATTTCCATGTCAAGATCGGTTTGCTCAACTTCGAGGGAGTCGAGTTTCAATGTGATAGTATCGCGGAATTCACGCTCTTCAAGGTCGATAATACCCGATGTTCTGCGTATCTCGTCCAGCGAGTTTTCAACCGCAGCCAGATCCCTTTGCACGACCATTTCCTGACTCCTGAGACTGGCAAGTTTGTCGGTAACATCCTTCTGCGATGAAGCGCCTCTCGAAGCCATAAACAGCCGCAGCATCTCATTGACAATCAGCGCCGATTCCCGTTTGTCTTTACAGGTCATCGACAAAATTATGAACTCACCATCCCTTTGCGCAGATGCCCCCAGACGCTTTTTCAGTTTTTTGAACGCCTTTTGTATCCTCTCTGCTCTGGTATCTCCAAAGCTTTGAAACCACTGGGTCTGCTGAATCCTGTCCTGATCGATCAATTCCTGCAGGCGGCTCTGCTGAGTTATCAGGTTGGCCATAGAGACACGATAACCGTATTGAATATCTTTATTAACTATCTGGCCCCTGATTTCCATAGGGTCTTTATCAACAGGCTGTAATACCCTGATAAAGGTCTGGGCGGTGTATTTAGGCGCGAATGTTAGCATAAGATACCAACCCACTCCGCCAAGAACGAATCCTAACACCGTCATGCAAAATATCAAAAATATATGCCGGCGAAATATCCCGATAACTTCTTTCGGCGTAAGCTGGTTCATCTCGGCTGCATGGCCGGGTGCTCTCGGAATATTCGCGGCAACCATCCGCCCCATACCACCGCTCGATCTAACTGGTTTATTTTCTGTCATTTTAATCTCTAAACAAATACAATTGTTTCACAGGCGTCAAACCGCAAACGAAATAATCCGCCGCAAAACAATATCACCCTTAATATCCATTATTTTACACATAAATTCCTATTTTGGCAAACGTTCAATCGCCGCTTTTATCCTCTCGGCCGCGGTCGTCGAACCTGACGCGTTGGTTATTCTAAGCGCCTGTTCATAAGCGGCCAGGGCCTCAGCGCCCGAACCGAGTTTTTCATTTATCATACCCATGTGCTCATACAACTCCGCCGGCACATCAATACGCTGGGCCTGGTACTGCTGCAAAGAAGCGCGAATCAACTCCAGGGCCCGGGGGTATTCGCCGTTTTTGTATAGCACATAAGAATAAGTCTCCATAAAGGCCGGATTATTCGGCGCCGCTTCGTAAGCTTTTTTGGCGTATTCCAGCGCATCACCAGGCCTTTCATCGTTCTCGGCAAGCATAAAAGCCAGATTATTCAGTACACTCATACTATTCGGCAATTTTTTCATCAGACTTTCGTACTCGGCGACTGCCTTTTGGATGTAATTCTTATCGGAGGTCTTATTGTAGGCCTGCTGCAGAGTATCGGCCTTTTTTACCGAATAAGTGATCGCCCGTGAATTGGAAGGACCGATAATCCCGATACATTTATCCAGATAGTTCAAAGCCTTGTTGTATTCGGTATTGAGCATCGCCAGATTATACATCGCATAATTGGCGGCCAGTGAATCGGGATTCGACCGCAGTTTCTCATCGCAATACTTCAAGACCTCATCGGCTCCGAGAAGCAAATACATCTTTTCGAGCGTCCAGATCTCCCAAATATCCGTGCCGGCGGCCTTATCGATCGCCTTGCGGCAGTATTGAACAGCCGTCGGCCTGTCATTCAATTTCAGCTTCGCTTCAGCCATACCGAGAAAAGCCACAAACCCGACATCGCCGTCGACATACTTACCGGCCTCGGAGAGTACTTTATCGAATTTGCCGCCCGACAAAAGCGCCTGCAAATAGCCGTCAAACGCCTCGGCATTGGCCTGGCCTTGGTCTATGCTTTTCTGCCAGGTCCGGCTGTACATCTTTTCTGCCCTGTTGAAATCTTTTTCTTCCAGGGCAAACGCACCGGCCCGATTACTCCAGAAAAGACTGTCGGAAGTTTTCGAAAGCATTTCGTCATAAAATCCATTCAGTGAGTCCTTTCTGTTGGGCTGTTTGTAAATCTGCTCGAGCAGCAATCTCGCTTCCATAAAGACCTGCGGATCGTCGATAACGCTTCGCAGTTCGACAATCGCGTCATCCTCGCGTCTGGCGTTAATATAAGCCTTGGCCAGAGAGATCCGCACGGCAGGCTCATCGCGATAAGTCTGACTTCTTGTCAGGTCTATGATCGCCTGAGTGTAATTTGCCATAAGCAGGTTTATCTCGCCCCGGAGCTGCCAGGCGCTGGGATTCTCCTGGTCTGCCGCCAGCGCTCGGTTGGCAAGGTCCAGTGCTTTTTGTACCTGTCCCTGTTTCGTATACAGCAGTGATTCCAGAAGCATAGCCTGCGCCTCGCCCGGATATCTTTCATTAAAGCTTTGCAGTTTTTGCTCAGCTTCCTGCAGAAGGCCAACTTTGAGGAAAAGCTGAATCTGCAAAAGACGATACTCCACGGTATCTTCCAGACGCAAAAGCTCATCGGAATATCTCTTCACACCCTCGGCGTCAGCCGTCTGGTCCGACAATAGCAGCAGTCCCTTGATTATCTCGATATCAGAAGGCGAACTGCTATACAATTCTTTTAGAATTTCAACTGCCTTATCGAACTGGCCCAACTGGTAATAATGAGTCCATAAAAGCTTGTTATCCTGTGACTGTTCGAGCACCTCCCGGGCCTTTTCTTCCATACCCCTGGCACGATAATACTGGGAATAATTATAGAGCATACCCCTGTCATAGGGATCCATCTGCCTGGCTTGTTCGAACGAGGCTCCTGCAATATCAAACAGCGCTTCTTTCCGTTTCGGATCGGTTTCACCGGAAGCAATTTGTGTTGCCAGCGCACCGAGCATCATCGCGTTTTCGAGACTCGGCGAAGTCCTCTGGAGATTCTGACGAATCGCCAATGCCCTCAACGGATCTGTCGAGCTTATATACTGAGCATAAGAACTGATTACCTCCACATCACGCGGGTTCAGTGAAAAGGCCCGCTCGAGAGCACTCCTTGTTTCATTCAACTGCTCGATCGTCGCTCTTTCGCCAAGCCTTTCATCTCGATTATAAAGGGCGTTGACAAATACCTTTGCGATATTGCCGTCGGTAGGATTCAGCGATGCCGCCCTGCGGGCGTCCGTTATAGAGGCATCCTCGTTGCCGAGACTTCTGTTAACATTGCTTCTTAGCATATAACCATAAGAGAAAAGAGGTCTTTGCCTGAGACATTCGTCCAGACTCAAAAGAGCCTGGTCATAATTCTCTCGGGCGATAGCAACGCGGGCGGCAAAGAACCGTCCCTCGCATTGATCAAGATTTGCGACGCGCGCGGTTTCCATTATTTTTTCCGCTCTCTGCCAGTCCTCGTTCGCCAGCGCTATGTCGAACAGAAAATTCGCGGCCGCACGGCTAGCTTCGGCAAGAGTTTCGTTGTCGCTTTTAACCGCGGCAACAACAGTCTCTGGCGGCGCATCGGGGTCAAAAACTGTTTTATATTGTTCAGCCGCCTTTGCGAACTCGTTATACCTCTGATAAAACCTGCCAAGATTCATAGCTCGCCGAACGGGGTCGGAAAAGCCCAACATGGTTTTTTCTTCTATTTCTCGTTGCCTATCCTGCGAAATATTCGCCGGGTCAGGTCCAGAAAACACCTCGTTGTAATAGCGCAGTGACACGTTTTCCGGCGCATATTTCAGGAAACGAATCACAACATCTCTGCCTTTTTCAAAATCACCCGCTAATACGTAGCTTTGGCCGAGAATAGAAAAAACATTGTCTTCGACCTCATCGGGCTCGACGGCAAGCTGTTTTTCGACCCATTGAGCCAATTCGTCCCTGTACCTGGAAAGCTCGGTCTTAAGCGATTCGTCACTGCCCTGATCGGTACCTGTCATCTCGGCTATAACACCCTCCGAGGCCGTCTTTTGCAAGAGGTCTCTCTGGAGCCTGGCAACCCTGGCACCGGCCAACATTATATTAAATTTGATTTTATCTGCTTCATCGAATCCCGAAGCAGCCAAGGCCTCCTCGGCCTCGTCGAAAAGATTCGCCCCGATATAAGCTCTCAGCCGAATTGTTTTACTGCGGTAATCAGGATCAAAATTATCTTCATACGCGTCCATATTCGATATGATCACGTCCCAAACGCCAAGTTCCAGAAGAATCTCGGCATAATCCAGATGAGCCGAAGGCCTGCTGTAGCCGATATTGGCATTGAGCGCGCTTGTCAGAAATTCCACCACCGCGCCGACTTCCGGTGCTTCCTTCATAGTCTGTGCCAGCGCATACGAAAGCCGCCCGTCACTTCTCCCGGCCGAGGCAAACTGTTCGTAGACTGCATAAAGCTTGCGAATCGCATCTTCGCGATTTCCCCTCGCCAGGTCCAGCATTCCTCTCCACTTTATAACCTGAGGTTCTTCCCCGCTTCCGTATATCTGCTCGATCTGATGCACCGCTTCTTCGGTTTCTGTGAGCCACTTTTGTTTTTCAGCTTCTTTTGTTTTGTCATCGGGCTCTATCGCGAGTATCTGATCCACACAGCAAGTCGCGATCGAGGTATAAAGAGCGGCCCTGTTCATCCTGTTGGCGAAATCTCTGGGACCGGCCTGGTCATGAGTATCGGGCAGTTCAAAAGCCGCGCGGACCACTTCCATAGCCCTTTCGATATCCGCCTGCCGGCCCGTAAACGCGTATCTGCGATAAAGCAGGTCTGTCAGTAATAAATGGTAAGAAACTTCTTCACTATCCAGTGCTATCGCTTTTTCAACAGCTTCGATCGCACTATCGAGCTTATTTACTCCGAACCTCGAATAATACCCCGCCAACTCCGCGAACACCTCACCGCTGGAGGCGAAATTCTCAGCCAGCGATAAATATTCGCTCTCTAAGGCTTCAATCTGTGCCCGGCTTTGCATTCGCAAAACCGCGGGCTTTGCCCTTAAAAGATTGATTTGAGCCTTGGGATTGTCAGGATCGGTTTCGACAGCCTTATTTAAAAGTTCTATAGTCTTGTCGGCGGCCCTGTCGCGCTCGGTGAGTATTCCCCTCGAATAACCTATTTCGCCTTTAGCGAGAAACGCCTCCGCCAGATAGTAATAAGCATCCACATTATCCGGCGAGAGTTCGATAAGTTTTTCCATGTCCGCGATCGCGCTGTCGAACAACTTTTCCGGTTCCGTAACAGCGCCTGACCTGGCTGTCTCCAGATTGGCCCTGCCCTTGGCCATATATAAATATGTCCCGAGCTTCATTCCCTCGGGCCTGGGCTCACCTCCCATCCCATCGAATGATTCCCACTGCCCGGCCTCGGCGGCAAGCACTTCATCATCCGCGACCTCAAGGAATTCCGACGCCTGGGTCAATACCTCCGGCCAGACTCTTATAGCACCGCTGTCGGCCATTATATAAATATAATCCAGTCGGCCAAGACGAGCCTTTATATTACTCGGCTCTATCCTTATTATTCCGTTCCAGCACCCGAGAATATCACGCCACTCGTCCGTTTCGTGAAAAACTTCTCCCAGTTTGAAAAGCAGCTCCACACGAAGCGAATCGTCCTTCGCCAGATCAATGGCTTGACGATAATTCTCTTCAGCGGTCTCGTAATCCGCCGCCAGCATCGCGGCGTCGCCGTCTTCGATAAATTTGGACGGATCCCTGCTCAAATACAAAACAACGCCCAGCACCGCCAGTACCAAAAGCACAAAAATAACCGAACCTATCAACGCAACTTTTTTATTCAATCGCTTCGCCATAAATCTACCTCATCTAATTTGATTGTCCGACCCTTTAGAGGTTGCGCAAAATCAATCCTGCCACTGAGGCCAGTGCCGCCTTTCTAAAACGGGCAAAATAACTTTCAAAAGCTTTTTGCTCGCCGTTACAGCCTCGTCTTTGACAGGATAAGTTTTTCCTGCACCCGGATTATAAAATTTCCATTCAACCTTCGAGAAATATGAATACTTACCGAAAATATTTTTGTTCAGCGCCAGCCTCGCATCTTCGCGACTGTTGGCGTATTCGCCGTTGACACTGAAAAGATACAATACCGGAAATCTCACTTCGCTCTGCCACAAACTCTTGCCGGTGCTTGAAAAAACAAGATATCTTATAGGTATCTCTCTGACCCAGGCCCGGCCGGGACTGGCTATCTCAAAAGATAATCCCTCGGAGGTAACTCTCTGATGACCGCTGCCCGTATAACATTCTTCCGGCACATGAGGTACCCGGTCGGGCAGATCGTAATACGTTATCAACAGCAGGCAGTGTCTGACGCTGCTCTGGGGCGGCGCCTCGGTATCTTCGAGTACCCACTGAATATAATCCTCGGTGCCAAGACTCTTGAGAATATCCTTGTTTGTGATCTGGTCTTTCGATACCACTTTATAAGGCCCCAGGCCGCCGGCATCCAGCAAATCCAGCGATTTCTTCAACGGCATCGGCTCCTTCTCCAGATAGACCCCGAAATGCCGTATCGCCATCGACATACCCCCGCCCGCTATCGCCAGTACGGCTGCGCATATCAAAAAGGCCGGCTGCATATAATGCTTCGCACAAACCTTATAAAAATTGTTATCCGATTCAGCCATAAAAATATTCTCTGCTCAACTACCCTCCGCTGTTTTGCGCCTGACAATAATATTCTCCGCCGATGCCGATTCGGCTGTTTCCTCGACAAACAAACTCTCCATAAACCAGCTCAGGGCGTTATACAAACAAAAAGCCAGCGGCAGCATCGCGAGTCCCAGCAGGTCGTGATATACCCCCTGGGCATACTTCGGTTCCCACAATACGTATATAAAGCCCGTCGTCGTCACCCTGACCATATTACAGAATATCGCTATGGGTACGGTACTAACCAGCAAAACTATCCGCTGCCATATCGGCCTGTAATGCAGATACGCCATCGCCACCCCCAGCGCCATAAAGGCCATCAAAAGCCGCATACCGCTGCACGCCTCGGCAACATTTAAGGCAGGCTCTAAGCGCTGGCCCTTATAAACCACATCTATAACCACGCCGCTGGCGGTAGCTTCGAGACCGCTCACAAGATTCAGCAGAACAGTCGCCACAAACGCCGCGATCTTACGCATCGGCATCGTCATCGCGACATAATACCGCTGAGGCAGCGGAACAGCGAAAATCAGAAACGCTATCGGAAGCCACGTATATCTTATCAGGGCCCAGCCGCCCAGAAACAACACCACCGCGCCAAGAATCGCTATCATGCAGAGTGGATTGAAATAGCCGTAATTAAAATGAACTATATTGAGTGGATAGAATAAAATCCCGAAAACCAGAAAAACCAGGCCGAGATAATTAGGTCTGGTTTCGAGATTTAATATCTCCTGCTTGTGCTGGTTAATAAAATACAAGCTGAAGACCGGGATCAGCCAGCCGTGCGACCAGCTTCCGTCATTTCGCCATTTCTGGACGATGCCGCCGATCTCGTTGCCGAAAAGATAGTAAAACAGCGAGGCGATAATCGCTATCTTGACATAACTATGAACGCCGAGGTCGCGCCAGTTCATGCGCACCGCCGCTGACCCTCGGTTTTCTGGAGTAGGAGAAGAAGTAATGTCCGTCATAATCAAAAAATTCTGTTAAAACCAGTCGGGAATCGGCCTGCGGGTCCCGTAATCTCTGTCCGCGAAGTTACGGTCATAAATGAAACCGAAACCATACGTAGCACGGAAGGCATTTCGCAAGACCGCTCGCCACCTCGAAGTCGGATGCGTTCCGACATTTATCAGGTCATTGGGCTTAATAAAGAAGTCCGGCTGCTCACCCCTCGCTATCTTGTCAAGATCGACCATCACGGTCTCTTCCTGATGTTTTCCGATCCTCCTTGTTACCTCACATCGCTTGGGCCAGGCAAGAGGCCCCAAGCCGCCCGCGGCGGTTATAGCCATCTTCAACGTCATAGGCCGGCCCGTCATATCTATATAGCCCTGATAATTGGTATTACCGCCGATATAGAATTCACCGATAATATCGACAGGAACCTCGATACTGTCACCGGCCCTTATGACTATGTTATACCTCGGATCCCCGCCGCGGATCTTATCAGTCGGTATTTTAATAAGTCGTGTCTGAATTCCCCCTCTGCCGATCTCGTCCCAATCGAAATCCTCGGCCCTTTGCTCCCTGAGGCCCTCGAAAACTCTTTCCGGCTCCGGAACAACCTCTGTGATTTCAGGTTCACCCACGCGAACAGGAACCCATTTACCATCCTCAAAAACCCATTCGATCCGGCCGGCTTCTTCATCATCTATCAGCTCATCCACAGTCTCACGAATCGCCTGGGCTTCCGCTATATCTTCAGCTTCTGTAGCTTCCAACGCTTCGAGCAACTCATCCAGATCAACCTGCGACTGATCTTCTTCGATTAATGTATCTTCTTGCGCTGACTCAGCTTCGGCATCGGCCGCCTCTTTTTCCAGCGATTCGAGAAGCTGTCCCAGATCAATCTCGGAATCTCCCGACTCTTCCGGCAGCACACACTCTTCCGGCAGCGCGATCTGGGCCAATTCCTCGTCACTGGCTAATTCTGCCGCAGCTATGACCAGTTTATCGCCAGGCACTAATCTTTGTGCTCGCGGTATTAATACTTCGAGCGCCTCGTCGCCAAGGCCAAAAGCCGGTTCGGCATCCTTGGTTTCATCTTCATTGGCTGGGTTTTCATCGGTTTGGTATATCTGTTCTTCGCCCGTAACCCGACGGGTAACATATACATAGCTAATATTGAACTGGCTTATACCCCCGGCGGTCGCCAGAGCCTCGGCCAGTCTGAAATCGTATCGCGGAATCTCATATCTGTTCGGGCGGGGTACGCCGTTGCCTGATATCGCAAAAGTCCGCTGCTGACTTCTCAAAAGCGTTACCGTAACCGACGGCTCTTTTAATATGCCCGATACAACAAGAATCTCCCTTAACTGCTCTTCAAGCTGCGGTTCTGTCAGTCCTTCGGCGCCGATGACGCCGACTTCGGGAATAGATATATTGCCGCTTTCGGTTACAACGTAATCGTTTACGAAAACCGTCCCCTGCTGCAGGAGCTCGAAAATAGAAACCCTCACGATATCACCGGAGCCAAAGACATAATCGGTCTCGTAGGCTATTATATCTATCGGGCGGGGCTCTTCGGCTCCTTCGAATGCCGACGGCTCCTCCTCGGCAACACCCAGGGAATCAAGTATCACGTTCACCGCCGGGACAGGTCGAAATCTTCCTATCTGCGTTGGATCAAAGAAGTTATCGCCGCATCCGCTTAGAAAAATCCCCAGCAATATTAAAAAATATGCCTTAACTGCGATCCGTGCTCTTTTCATATCACCTGGATTCCAAAGAAAATATGGCCTCGAAGCTGACGAAGCCCTAAATATTAAAAAAATCCTTGTGTTATGGTAAATTCTATCGGTCTAAATTTATGTTTGCTTAACTGTTTTTAGGTGCCCGGCAGGGAAGTTTAATCACCTCTGGCGGGTTGTTAATCGCCGCTCGCTCCGAATCGAAAAATAACCGTAAAAGTCCTGTAACTGTTCGCTAAAAAGCCCTTTTCAAGAAAAACGCCCGCTCTATACGTCGCCCTAACCGCTTTTTTGCAAAGCAGTTACAAACGTCGTCATCTCCGCAACCGTCTTTTGGGGCCGGGGGCTGATTTTTCTCGAAATCAGCTATTAATCTGCTCTACTGAAAAACCCCGCGATATGTTCGCAAAGATATCATTTTTGAGCCCGATAATTCGTACGGTACCGATACAGGTAAAAAGCGGCTTGCCGCCAAAAAAAAATTAATAAAAACCCCAAAAAAATTGCAAATTCGACGATTTTTTGTAATTTTTTATAGCTCCCCACAACTACAGCAACAGAGCAACTAAAACAAGACAAATGCAAACACCTTAAGCCACAGAGGTCGCAGAGATCGCAGAGGAAAAATGGGAAAATCGCTGGTGATTTGCTCCGCTTGGGCGCCCTTCGTACCTTAGGTATTTCGGATAACAGGGGGCGCTGCCATGCACCGAGTGGTACATGGCAAGCGCCTTTCCTGCCGCCCTATCGACAAACACCAGAAGCGAGGAAGGCCGAGCCGAGAGGGCTACCAAACATCGCTTTTTCGAATATACCGGCCGGTGCGCAAACATAAAGAGCACCGCCGCAATCACGTCCAGGAAAGGCTCGCGAGAACCTGTCAAGAACGATGAAAGCAGACGATGCTCTTTCTATAGCTACATTACGTGAGCACCGTTGCTTTGTGCAACATAAAGCAACGGTGCTCCTCGCTGCAGAAATGAAGAGCACCGAGCCTTCCACACGCTTCTTGACATTTTGTTCATAATCTTTCGACTATGAACTCGCGATTTTTCCTGAAACGTCTGAAATCTCAGTGATTCCAATTTTATCTGGCGGATTTCTCCCCGCCAATTAGTAT
>CAYNKU010000018.1:0-1978 GCA_964397865.1 uncultured Pirellulales bacterium
AGGACATAATGGCGGTGTCGGGGAAACCATTTTTGTCGAGAGCTTGGCGGATGACGCCGACGCGGCCGTCCATCATATCCGCGGGCGCTATTATATCGGCGCCGGCGCGGGCGTGTGAGAGCGCGACTTTCGCGAGGACCTGGCAGGTGGTATCGTTGTCGATTTTGCCGTCTTTTATCAACCCGCAATGGCCGCTGGTGGTATAGGAACAAAGACAGACGTCGGTGATGACGATAAGTTCGGGGGTGAGTTTTTTGATTTCCCTGACGGCCTGCTGGACGGTTCCATCGGGGTCGAAGGCCTGCGAGGCCCGGTCGTCCTTTTTTTCCGGCAGGCCGAAGAGCAAAACGGCCGGTATACCGAGGGCGGCAATTTCAGCGGCTTCGACGGCGACGGTATCGGGCGAAAAGTGAAAACAACCGGTCATTGATCCGATCGGCTCTTTTAATCCGGTGCCGGGTTTTACAAACAATGGATAGATGAGATCGTCGACGGTAAGGGTTGTTTCGCGGACCATGCGCCTGATACCTTCACTGTCGCGGAGTCTTCTCATTCTCGTTTGCGGAAAAGCCATTTTTTGAACCTTTCTTATTATTTTTTCATTCGCCGGCAATTTCTTCATCGGTCAGGTAACACGGCGGCTCGTTTTGCCACTTCGCATCGTCGGAGTCGGGGCCGAGAAATCTGAAGTTGCCTTTGCACAGATCGAACCAGCGGCATTTGAGACATCTGGCATCGGCAAAACTCGATTTGTCGCGAAGCTTTTTTAATACGGCGTCGGACTGGTCCATCCAGATGCGACTGAAACTCTTTTCTTTAACGCTGCCGAGGGAATAATTTCGCCAGAACTGGTCGGGATAGACGTTGCCTTCCCAGCCGACACAGGCTATATTTTCGCCTATTTTATTGCCGCCGTTATTTAAGAGCAGTTGGCGGGCGATGTCGTAACCGGTGTGTTTTTCGCGTAACATTTTTGTTAAAAGATACGGGCCGTCGGCGTGATTGCCGACAGTGAGGACTTCGTCGATGAGGGAGTTCTGCGCGGCACGGCGGGATTTTTCTATTATCGTATCGACGCAGCGGCGGGTTTGTTCGGCTGTTAAGGATTTATCGTCGAGGCTGCCCGCCCTGCCGGTGCGGATCAAGTGGTAAAAACAAATTCTGCGGATGCCGGCCGAAGAAGCGATATCGAAAATATCGGAAACCTGCTGGTGGTTAAACGTGGTAATCGTAAAGCGCAGGCCTGTTTTTATTCCCACGGCTTCGCAGTTTTCTATCGCCTTTAGCGCCGCTTTGAAACTGCCTTTCGATACCCGGAATTTATCATGGGTATCCTCGGTGCCGTCGATGCTGACGCCGACGTAACCTACGGCGGATTCTGCCAGCCGCTTAGCGGTATCGGAATCGATGAGGGTGCCGTTTGTGGAAAGGACGGTTCGCAGGTTAATTTCGGCTGCATGGGTTAATAACTCGAAGAGGTCGCGGCGCAGCAGGGGTTCGCCGCCGCTGAATAATACTACCGGGCATTTGATCTCGACGAGATCGGATAATAATTTTTTGGCCTGGCCGGTAGTGAGTTCGTCGGAATCGACAGTCGGGGCCGAAGAGCTGTAGCAGTGCAGGCAGTTGAGGTTGCATTTTTTTGTGGCATTGTAAACAACGACCGGGCCGAAAGTTCTTTTTCGGGAGTACCTTAAACGATCGGAATCGCCGGCGAGGCCGCAATATAATTTCGTAATGTTTATCATCGGCTCAATCCTTCTATTACAGCAAGCAAGCCGTCGATAGTATGTTCGTCGGCTTCGGCGTCAATTTTTACTTCGAGACCTTTCAGCTCCCCGGAAGTCACCGGGCCGATGGAGGCTACTCTGGCCCGGGATGAATTTATCAGTTCAAAAGGTATCCTCTCGAAAAAACTCCTGGCCGAAGAGGGACTGGCGAAGGTCAGCCAGTCGATGGAATCGTTTTTCAATTGCTC
>CAYNKU010000018.1:2078-16607 GCA_964397865.1 uncultured Pirellulales bacterium
CCGAACGCCGTTGCCGCTGGTGAAGATTATCCAGTCGTAGGAGTTGAATTTCGCGAGCGTTTGCAGAAAATCCGTGTTGTCGGTGAGGGGTTCGATCTTTATTGTCGGGTAATCTATGGCTCTGCCGCCCTTTTCGATAATTTTATCAGCAAAATCGGCGTTGCCCCGCACGTCGCGGGTTATGACTATGGTTCGGCCGAATAAAGGACGGTTCATAAACCAGTTGAACTTGTCTTCGCAGGCGGCGGCGGAACCGATAACTATAATCGCAGGCGGACCGATGCCCCGGGCGGCGCAGGAGGCGGCGATCGAATCAAGCGGTGCTTTTACGAGTTTTTGTGTCGGCAGAGTCGCGTTTTCGATCACGGCGGCGGGTGTATCCGCAGCCATACCGTTATCGATCAATTGTTCGGCGATGAATTCGAGGCTGCCCATTGCCATATATAAAACTATTGAGCCGTTGAATTTAGCCAGCCAGGGCCAGTCGATATTGCTTTTCTCTTTGTCGGCCGCTTCTCTACCCGTTACGAAGACCACCTGTGAGCTGTAGTTTCTGTCGGTGAGCATTACGCCTGCGTATTCAGCGGCGGCAATGGCGGCGGTTATGCCGGGGACGATCTCAAAGTCGATACCGGCGCCGGCTAAGAGCCGAGCTTCTTCGGCGCCTCGGCCGAAGATACAGGGATCGCCGCCTTTTAGTCTGACGACGGTTTTGCCGGCGCGGGCTTTTTCAATTATCAGTTCGTTGATCTGCTGCTGTGTGCATGAGCCGGGGCCGATCCGCTTGGGGGTATGAATGATCTCGGCATCGGATGGAGCATGGGCAAGCAGAGCGGGATTAGCGAGTTTGTCGCAGACAACACAATCGGCTTTTTGCAGTGCCCTGACGCCGCGGACGGTTATAAGATCGGCACTGCCGGGGCCTGCGCCGACGAGGTAGACTTTACCGTTTTTTTTTGCGTGGTTGGCCAAAGCTAATGCCGCCTTTCCAAATCTTTTAATATCTCGCTGCCGCCGGCTTCGAGAAGCTCATTCGCCAGTTTCTCCGCCAATTCGAGGGCTTCGCCTGCCGGGCCTTTGATATCGCGTTTTATAAATCTTCCGCCCTGCGGGCCGGATATAAAGGCATCGATTAGTATATCATTTTCCTGGATTTGTGCAAAGGCGCCAACGGGTGCGTGGCAGCCGCATTTGGTCGTAACGAGTATCTGCCTTTCGGCCGCGGTCAGCAGGCGGGTTTGGGGGTCATCTATCGCGGCAAGTATTCGGGTGATTTGGGAGTCATCGTCTCTTGCCTGGACGGCGAGGGCGCCCTGGGCAGGGGCGGGGATGAACCGGCGGGGGTCAAAATTGAAAGTTATTTTTTCACCCAGCCCAAGTCGTTCCAGGCCCGCTCTGGCGAGGATTATCGCGTCGAATTTACCTTCTTCGAGCAGTTTTATACGGGTAGTAACGTTGCCTCTTATCGGGCGGGCTTGAAGGTCGCTCCGCAGGCGGGTCAATTGAGCGCACCGCCTGAGACTGGATGTACCTGTCACGGCTGAGGGCGGCAGGTGATCGATCGAATCGACCGGCACGGCGGCAAGAAGGCAGTCTTCGGGAAACTTCCTTTTAAATACAGCCGGTATGGTGAGTCCTTCGCGCGGGGCGGTGGGCAGGTCTTTATAGCTGTGCACGGCGAAATCGGCATCGCCGGCAAGCAGGGCATCTTCGATCATAGAGGTGAAAAAACCGCTGTCTTTGAGCTTCCATAATGTGGTGCGCCTGTCGGCGTCGCCGCGGGTGGTTATTTTTTTTATCCGGAATTGTATATCGGGATAAATGCGCTCGAGGGCGGAGATCACCATTCGGGTCTGAGTGACAGCCAGTTCGCCGGCTCTTGTCGCTACGGTAAAGACTTTCATTTTCGGCTGCTTTTATCCTGCAACAGGAACATTTTGTTGATCAAATCGAGGGCCTGAAGCTGGTCGGAGCTTGCAGGCTCTTCGTCGGAGCCGGCTTTTATGAAACTTATGGGGCCGTGGAGCAGTTTTTTGGCAAGAGACTCGGCAAAGAGCTCGAGTTTGTCGCGATTGTCGGGGCCGAAATCACCGGCGTATCGCCTGGCCTCGAGCCGAGCCAAATCTACGGTCTTTTTTGTCAATTCCGAAATAACCGGCACAATATCCAGCGATTCGTACCAGCGGACAAAGCCGGCGGTAAAATCGTCGACTATTTTTCGGGCCTTTGGAATTTCGTTTTCGCGTTTTTCCTTATTGAAGCTGATATGCTCGTTGAGGTCGTCGATATTATACAGGCTGACACAATCGAATTGTCCGATTTGCTCGTCTATGTCGCGAGGGACGGCGATATCGATGATAAGGAGTTTCTTGTCTCTTTCGGCAAGAGTCTTTTCGGCCACTTTTAAGGTTAGTACCGGTTCTGCGGCGGCGGTCGAGGCTATTATCAAATCGACCTTATCGAGGGCGGCGGGCAAGTCATCGAGTCCGGCGGCAGAGCCGCATTTTAGAGCGGCGCAGAGATTTCTCGCCTTTTGCGGATCGCGGTTGGCGATAATCAGCTTGCCTGCGCCGGCCTTGACGAGGTACCTGGCTATGAGTTGGGCGTTTTCACCGGCGCCGATTATCATAGCCGTCGAACAAGGCAGTTCGATCTTTGTTCGGGCGAGTTCGACGGCGGCAAGGCCAACCGAGACGGCGCCGCAGTTGATGTTCGTTTCGGTCCGCACCGCTTTTCCGACCCTAAAGGCATTGTGGAAAAGCCGATGGAAGAGCAGTTTGCTCATCCGGCAGTCGAGCGACATCGCGTAGGCGGATTTTACCTGCGATAAAATCTGATTTTCACCTATCATTTGTGAATCCAGCCCGGCGGCCACCTCGAAAAGATGCTTTACGACATCGGTTCCGGTGGTTTCGGCGCTGTAAGTTTTCCATATTTCGGCCGAATCTGGGTTGGCGCGGTCAATAAGTTTCACGAGAAAATCGGCCGTATCGAAACCCTTTCGAGCGTAGAGATAGAACTCAAGGCGATTGCAGGTCTGCAGGATGACCGCCTCGCTGATATCGGATTCGCCGCGCAACTGTTCGAGCGTATCGCGCTGCCGGCGATCGTCGAAACTTACGTGCTCGCGCAGGCTGACGGGACAGTTACGATGGTTTATACTGTATAAAACAAGCTTCATTTTTATCGGTTTTAGTTTCCGGTAAAGGAATAATTTTCGGTAAAAATGTATTTTAAACGAAAAGCCCGGATTTGCAACCTTATTTAGAGGGCTTAAAATCGGCCGGGTCGGAGAGAAGGTGAAAAACGGCGAAATCGCTCACGGTACAGTCTGCTTTTTTTCCGCTCTTTTATCCCAGAGTATCGTCAGGGTCAAACCCACCGCCATTAAAATAAAAGCGGTCCAGAGCCATGTCATCAGGGGTTTTTCCTGTATGGTGAGGATAACTTTGCTCTCATCTTCGACGCCTTTGAAGGATACATAAATATCTTCAAAAAAGCCGGAATGAACAGCCACTTCTGAAATGCTTTTGCCATCGGGATAGAACGTGGTATGGGGCCATAAAATCGTTTTCAAGTCTGCTTTGGTCAGGGCGAGTTCGGGGCCGACTTTGGTCAGGCCTTCGGCGGACTTATGTTCAAACGATTCGTATTTTAAGGTATACGGGCCGACCTCAATTTTGCCGCCCTTCTCCCGTGCTATATGTATGCTGCTGTAGGTCATTGAAAACGCGGCCGCAATAATCAGCAGCAGAAAGGCCAAATGCGCGATGTGGGTTCCTAACAGGGAGGGCTTATAGTTAAGGAAAAGATCGATGATAACAGCCGAAAAGCTAAATACGCACACTCCGCACGCCAGGGCCAGGATGAGAGATTTATGGAGAACCCCGAAAACCAGGGCATAGCAAATCAGGCCGGCGGCGGTGGAAGCAAGCAGTTGGAGTCTGAAAACCAGGCGTTTTGTAAGCGGCGCGAGCATACTTAGTCCGACCAGAAACGCCAGTATCACTCCTGCCGCGGAAGCCAGTGCGTCGTAAAAGCCGCGGGTAACCACGATCTGCGAGCCTGTAAATACACGGGAAATAACCGGCAGGAATGTAGCGACACCAACGGCAAGGGTGAACAGTAAAATAACAAGACATGCCCAAAAAAGCAAACCCACCCTATCGAGAATAGGTGTGCCGAGCTGTGGGAGAGCGACGCCAACAGTTTTTGCCGCGTGGATGGTGCAGGAGATCCAGAGAACCAGGGAAAGGATGATAAAAAGCAATAACACCCAAAAGATAACGTTTCCGCCGAATGAGTGCACGGACTGGAGTACACCGCTTCTGGTAATAAAAGTCGCCACGAGGCACAAGACAAAAGGAACAGGCACGAGCAGGATCGTCCAGAACCGAAACTTCCTGGAATATCTCAGGCCCACGAGGCAGTGCAAAGCCGCGACCGCTACAAGCCAGGGCAAAAGCGAAGCGTTCTCAACGGGGTCCCAGGCCCACCAACCGCCCCATCCGAGTTCGACATACGACCATTTTGCGCCGGTGGCTATTCCCAGGCCCAAAAAGATGATTCCGGCGAGTATCCATTTTCGAAGCTGGGTATAGAGGCCTGTGATCTCGGCCCTGTCGGAAAAAACCGCCGCTATGGAGGCCACAAAGGGGATCAGAAAAATCGAGTAGCCCACGAATAATATGGGGGGGTGGCTTAGCATCCAGAAATTCTGCAGCAAGGGGTTGAGACCGAGGCCCTGGTCGATACTGCCGGTGGCGGAAGCAAACGGCCTGGTTACGAAGACCAGAATAACGGAAAAAAAACCGCAGACCGCCGAACCGATCGCCAGGGAGAGCGCATCGAATTTAAGGTCGTCTTTTCTGAAACTGACCCTCCAGAGGCCGAATATTAGAAATACAAAGGCCGACCACAGAAGAAGCGAGCCTTCGGGCCCGGCCCAGAGAGCGCTTATTTTGTAGGACCGGGCAAGGTCGGAGCTGCTGAAAGCCCTTACCATCTCGATCGAAAAGTCATCGGCCAAAAAGCATCTTCCTGCCAGCAGCAGTATAATAAATGAAAGAGCCGCGGCTGCCAGCACGGCCCTTTGGGCATTGACAAGTGCCTTTCGGGCCTTGGCAAGGTCGGCCTTTAATGCCAATAGCGCCAGGATAGCGGCAAAGCCGAAAAGGAGGAACTGCCCAATCAGGAATAAGTGGGCGAAATTACTTATTTTTACAAGCATTTTTTACCTTATTTAAAACGGCAAACCGACTGCCGCCGCAGTCATATCCGGATAAGTATACTAATAACTCAAAAAAAGACCAGTTCAATTAAGATATCGGACGATTCGGCTCAAAAGCTGTAAAAATACCGGTAAAAACGTGGAAACAGCGTTTAAGGACTTGTTTTCGGGAATATCAGGGGGCGGCGTAAGGCCGGGTATCAGGGCTGTTTTCATTCGGTCACGGGTATTAAAAAAGCTATTGCAAATACCTGTATCGGCCTTATAATACTATGTTTTGTGTAGTAATCAGCTCTGATAAAGAGCGGTAAAAATCAATTGTTGCGGGAGTGAATCCTATGGAACCGATAACACAAGAGTATAAAATAAACCTGTTCGCCGACAATCTGCCGCCCCTGGAGGAAATAAAGTCTCTTTCGGAGTTCGTTCACAGCAGTGAAAAAAATATGCTCGATTTCGAGGCCGAACTCGAAGCCGGCGCCGGCGGAACTTCCGGAAGAGCCTGCCTGGCGGCGGGGATCGGCTTTTACATCGCGGGCAAATATAAGGACGCTGTCGAAAAACTGGAAAAGGCAAACGATTGCATGGAAAAATTTCTTTACCTCGCGTTCGCGCAGCACCGGGAAGGTGATTATGAGTCGGCGGTCAAGAACCTTAAAAAAAGCCTCGATTTCGGCGCGGATTCCTTGATGGTTCAGATGGAGAAAATAGCTGTATACCGCAGTGCTGAAGATTACGACGCCGCTGCCGAGGAGCTCAAAGACTGCGCGAATCTGGAAAACGTAAGCGCCGAATATCATTACCAGCTCGGTCGGCTTCAGGAAGCACAGGGTTTTTACGAACTGGCTACGGACAACTACCAGAAAGCGCTCGAACTGGCGCCACAGCACCAGAGGGCTCTTTTCCATCTTGCGTATCGATGCGATCTATCGGGCGACGAGGAGGCCGCGATCGATTATTACAAGCAGATCGTTTCGGGACAGCGAAGTTATGTCAGTGCGCTCTTGAACCTGGCGGTGCTTTACGAGGATATGGGACAGTTCGATAAGGCTGAAAAGTATATCGACAGAGTTCTCGAATCGTTTCCGAATCACGCCAGAGCCCAGATGTTCAAGAAAGATGTCGACAGCTCCAAAACGATGTACTATGACGAGGAGAAAGAGAAGAAAAAAGACCGCAAGAACCAGATCCTCGAAACTCCCATTACCGATTTCGAGCTCTCGGTTCGAAGCAGGAACTGTCTGCGGAAAATGCGTATCAATACCATCGGCGATCTTCTGAACATTACCGAGGCGGAACTGCTGTCTTACAAGAATTTCGGCGAAACCTCGCTGCGGGAGATCAAAGGCATTCTCGAATCCAAGAATCTGCGTCTCGGAATGGCCCTGGATGAAAATAAATTTTCCGCGCCGGAACCGGATGAGCCGGACTTTGTTGAAAACGACAGTATAAACGCCGATATCCTCAACAAGCCGCTGGACGATCTTCAATTGTCGGTGCGGGCGCGAAAGTGCCTGCAAACTCTAAATATGCATACGATAGGCGAGTTGACTCACAAGACCGATGCGGAACTGCTCGGATGCAAGAATTTCGGCGTGACGAGCCTCAACGAAATAAAGAAAGCGATTGGCAGTCTCGGATTGTCGCTGCGGAACCTGGATTAAAGCTCAAAGACCTTTGGCCGGATAAGCGCGGCAATCAATAAGCGAAAAAATTTTCGCGTTTGCAAACTTAAGGTTGGGAAATTATCAAAGTACGTGACACTTCTATTACTACGCACATAACCGCGGTACGATTGTTTCTGCCGGGGGTAATAATTTTGAGCCTGTGTGCGGTAATTTTCGTCGGCTGTGACCGCAGGGAAGTCGATGCCCCTCGACCGAAAACAAAAGCCGCTCGGCAATTCGAGGTAAGGGTGCTGCTGGCGGAGGATATCAATAACTGCGCCGTGCAGATCGAAGCAGCCTTCGACGTCGTTGACGGGACAGATAGTCAGAACAAGCTTGCGCGTTTCGAAAGAATAGATTCGCCGATCGAAGTGGCCGTATCCGACGAGGGATTCACGATACTGGGCAATACTCTCGGCGGTAGAGAAATTATTATTATCCCGGACGATGTGCAACCTTTTGTTTTCAACGGCAGCGGTTATCGCGGCAAATTAAAATTAACTTTCGATAGCAATAGTAAAACCTTCATCGCGATCAATATCGTAGGGCTGGAAGACTATCTGGCAGGTGTGATAGGCGCTGAAATGCCCCCTTACTGGGAGGCCGAAGCGTTAAAGGCCCAGACCATCGCCGCGAGAGGTTATTGTTTGTATATAAAAAAACGCTTCGGCGAAACCCGCGGCTGGGACCTGCGAAAAACACAGGCCAACCAGGCGTATCACGGCATCAGGGCTGAATCGAGGCCTGTTAACAAGGCGATAGAACAGACGCTGGGACTGGTACTGATATGCGGTCAGGGCGATGACGAAAAAGACATATTCCCGAGCTATTACAGCTCGACCTGCGGCGGACATACCGAAAACAGTGAGGGCGTTTTCGGGGATTCGTTCGGGCCTTTAGAGGGTGTCGATTGTCCTTATTGCGAACAAATCGCCAAGCCCGCACTTTACTCATGGAAGAAAGTCCAACTCGATAAGGACAACGTCGCCCGGCGACTGGTGCAGAGGTATCCGCAATTAAAGCGGCTCGGTAAAATCACAAATATCACCGTCAGGGACAAAAGCGGTTACAACGGGTTCTCAAGAGTAACGATGGTCAAGCTCACCGGTTCGGCCGGCGGGAGCGATTTTTTGCGTGGTGAGGATTTTCGGCTCGCAATCGACCGGACGGGGCGCATAATAAAAAGCGCGGCGTTCGAGCTTATCGACGGCGGCGACAAATGGGTATTCTCAAACGGCCGGGGATACGGCCACGGCGTCGGGATGTGTCAATGCGGCGCCCAGGCGCTGGCCAGAAAAGGTAGCAGCGCCGAGGAAATTCTGCGGTATTATTATCCCGGTTCACAGATCAAAAATATTTACGAAGATGAGTGATTTTAAGATTCTAAATCGCGACGGCAGCAGCCGGGCAAGGCGCGGCGCGCTTTCCACGGCGCACGGCCGGGTGCAAACGCCTGTCTTTATGCCCGTAGGCACCGCCGGCGCCGTCAAGGGGCTAACGCCGGCGATGATAGCTCAGACCGGCTCATCGATTATCCTCGCGAATACTTATCACCTGCTGCTAAGGCCCGGCGTCGATGTGGTCGACAGGCTCGGCGGACTGCACAAACTGATGGCGTGGGATAAACCGATACTCACCGACAGCGGCGGATACCAGGTTTTTTCTTTAAGCAAACTCACGAAGATCACCGAAGACGGGGCGGAATTCGCCAGCCATGTCGACGGGACAAAAATATATTTGACCGCTGAGATCGCCACCGAAATTCAGAACCGCCTCGGCGCCGATATCATAATGTGTTTCGACCAGTGCACGCCGTTTCCATGTGAAGAGGCTGAACTGAAAAAAGCGGTCGAAAGGACAATTCGCTGGGCAAAGAGGTGCAAAGATACCCACGCGAACCAAAAGCAGCTTCTGTTCGGCATAGTCCAGGGCGGGGTGGATCTAGCCCTTCGAGAGTACTGCGCGGGCGAATTAGTCAAGCTGGATTTTCACGGATACGCTATCGGCGGACTCAGCGTGGGCGAGGGACACGAGAATATGGTCAAAACGGTCGCCCATACGACCGAATTTTTGCCGGAGGACAAGCCGCGGTATCTTATGGGAGCGGGGACGCCCTGCGATATTATCGCGGCGGTGAGCGAGGGGGTGGACATGTTCGACTGCGTAATGCCGACGCGAAACGGCCGAAACGCCTTTGCCTTTACCAATACCGGGCCCTTGAGGCTGCGGAACAGCTTTCATACCGACGACAGCGACCCGGTCGAAGAAGGTTGTGACTGCTACTGCTGCAGAAATTTCAGCCGGGGCACAATAAGGCATTATTTTAATGTCAATGAGATGCTCGGGCCGATACTGCTGTCTATACACAATATAAGGTTTTACCAGCGGCTGATGGGCGAGATAGGCGCCAGAATAGAAAAAAACGAATTTTCCGCGTGGGCACAGGAGAAACTCAAAGAATACCAGGGCTACGGCTTTTCAAAAAACGGGCAAAATTCAATAAATTCTCTGTAATTTGCGGCATATTTCGGTTATAAAAATGGGTTTCAATAAAAATGAAAGGATATGAAGATGACTAATATATGGCTGTTGGCCCAGGCATCGGGCGAAGAGGCTGCCCCCGAGACGCTTACATCGACCCCTGTTACACAAGAGCAAGAGACTGAGACAACTACCGTCGAACCCGGCGGCGTCGAACCGACAACCCAGCCGGCAAAGAAACAGCAATCACCCTACTCATCGTTGATACTGCTGGGGCTTATGTTCGTGGCAATGTATTTTATTCTTTTCAGAGGCCCCCGCAAACAGCGGCAGCAGCGAAAACAGATGGTACAGACGCTGCAAAAGAACGACAAGGTGCAGACGATCGGCGGGATCATAGGAACCGTGGTGGATGTAAGGGATGACGAGATCACGCTGAAAATCGACGAATCGAACAATACCAAGATAAAGATACTGCCCACGGCGATAGGTAAAAATCTTTCGGGCGGCAAGAGCTAAGAACGCCGGTTATGACTATTAGAGCCGGTAATGGAAAAATGACGATAATATAGAAATTTACGGCCCCGGGACGGTTGAGCCCGCGGAGCGGCAAAACGTTTTGTATTTCACAGGAATCGGTTATGAATAAAAATCTGAATTGGAAAATAATTTTTATCCTCATTATAACAGCCGTCGCGGCCTGGACGTTGTATCCGCCGCAGGTAACTTTGAAACCCGGTATCGACCTGGCCGGCGGGACAAGCCTGGTTTATGAGATCGACACCCAGGATATGACAGAGGCCGAGAAAGCCGGTCTCTCGACAAGGATGATAACGGTGCTGAGAAGGCGAATCGACCCCGCCAATATTCAGAACCTTATATGGCGGCCGCAGGGTAATACCCGATTCGAGATACAAATGCCGCTGGCGAGCGCCGAAGCTCGCGAAAAACGCCAGACGTTCGAAGAGGCGGTCGGCACACTGCTGGCGGAAAATATAAATCCGGCGGTAATTATGCGCTCGCTGGATAAGCCCGCCGCAGAAAGGGACGCGGATTTTCAGCGTTTCAGCCAGGGTGCGCCTGAAAAACTCAAGATACTAAACGACCTCGCAGAAGCTAACCGGCAGCGAAGGGAACTTCAGCAGAAAAGAGATGAACTCGCGGGCAAGCTAAGCGTCCCGGAACAGATAATCAAGGTTGCGGGACTAAATCTTGACTCTATCAAGGCAAATGTCGGAATATGGGCCACTCTTAACGAAGAGACACTGAAAGAGACACTTTTGGAGTTTCTCGGCTCGGATAGCAATCTCGACCTTCTGACCCGCTACACGAAAGCGTATTCGGATTGGGCCGAGGTGGTCGAAGAGCTTATAAATCCGGAAACGGGTAAAAATATCATTTATAAAAGGGCCGTACGAAACCTCGACGGCCTGAACCTGTCGCGCGACCGGGTCGACTCGGTTCTCGATACCGAGCCGGGTACGACCAGAAGAGCCCAGGCGATCGAGAAGCTCAAAGCCGAATTTCCCGACAGGACGGAACTTCTCGATAAGGCTGTCGCGGCCTTTGACGATTACAGACCCTTCAGAGGCGGCTTGGACGACCCCAAGGACCTCCAGCGAATGCTCAAAGGCGCCGGCATACTCGAGTTCAGGATACTTCCCGAGGCCGGGCAGCCGAACGTGGATACCGAAGAAATAGCAGGCTATGTGGAGACACTGCGGACGAAAGGCCCCAAATACGCATCGGACGAAAAATATGTATGGTGCGAACTTGAGAACGTCGACGAATGGAAAAACCCCAATACGGGCCAATGGAATAATCCCAATATAACCGTGGCACAATTCGGCGAAAAGTATTATCTGCTGACAAGCAACAAGCGCGAAGAGGTTATGCTTCGCGGTATGGAAGGAAAGGCTTGGCGGCTCAAGAAGGCTTCGCCAGGTCGAGACCCGCGGTCGGGCAGCCGGGCGATAGATTTTGTGCTGGACGATAGAGCCGGTATTTTATTCGGCCAGTTGACCGGCAGGAATATTGGCAAGCCCTTGTGTATCATCCTTGACGACCTGGCGATATCGGCGCCGAATATCAACAGCAGAATCACCACGAACGGACAGATAACCGGCAGCTTCACCGTTACCGAAGTCGATGATATGGTCAACAAGCTAAATGCCGGCTCGCTGCCGGCAAGGCTGATAGAGCAGCCGCTTTCGGAAAAGACAATCGGCCCGTCAATCGGCGCCGACAACCGCGACAAGGGTATAAAGGCAGGGCTGGTGGGGCTGGTGCTGGTCGTGATATGTATGGCGGCTTATTACATGCTTGCCGGCTCGATCGCCGATCTGGCGCTGCTGATGAATATGCTCTTTGTGCTGGCGATAATGGCGCTGGTCAAGGCGACGTTTACGCTGCCCGGTATCGCCGGTATCATACTGACGATCGGTATGAGCGTCGACGCCAACGTTCTTATATTCGAGAGGATTCGTGAAGAGCAGCAGAAGGGCTCGTCGCTGAGGATCGCGATCAAAAACGGATACGAAAGAGCGTTCACGACAATTTTTGACGCCAACCTTACAACCTTTATCACCGCGGCCATTCTTTTCTGGGTGGCTTCGGAAGAAATAAAAGGTTTTGCCATTGTGCTTATGCTCGGCATCATTTCGAGTATGTTCACGGCGCTGTTCGTAACGAGGGTGATATTCGATCTGCTGCTCTCGAAGAAGCTCATCGCCGATCACCTGACGATGGCGCTTTTGATAAAAAAACCGAACATAAACTGGATGGCGCTTCGGCCGGTATTCGTGACGATCTCGGCGGTGCTTATCATAGGCGGGCTGTTTATTTTCTTCACGAGAGACGATACGAAAAACAATAAATATGATATCGAATTCACCGGCGGCACCAGTGCCCAGGTCAACTTCAAGGAAAACGTCGAACTCACGCGGCAGGATGTGGAGGATAAAATCCACCAGGCCGGCATCGCCGCCAACAATCCGGCAATCGCGGCGGCAAATGTCTACAGTATCGGCGAAACGGGCAGGCAATACGTGATAACCACCACGGAAACCAACCGCGCTGTCGCTGCGGTTGTCTTTGGCTCCGGCGGTAATAAGACGGTCGCCGAGATCACCGTGAAAATAGGCAGGAAACTGCCCGACGTTCTGGTAACAGAGCAAACAGCCGATACTTTCGTCATAACGACAAGCAGGATGAACGTTTCCGTTGTCAGAGACGTTCTCGAAAAGACATTTACCGACGCTGAAATTACTTCCATTGAAGTGGATGAGGTGGTCAACAACGCGATATTGAGTGCCTTCGAAGGTCAGCTCGAAATTCTCGAGGACCTCGAACCCACAATCACCGAGCAGGAAAAAATAACCGAACAGACAGTTGAAACTTATCCCGAACTTATCGATTTTCTCGGCGGTTTCAAGATCACCTGCCGGCTCCAAAGAGCCGCTGCCGCAGCGGAAATCGAACAGCGATTCAATGATCTGCTGTTCAAACCCGATATGCAGGGTATCGACTGGTACAGCTATAAAATTTTCACGGCCGATATCGCTGCACCCGAGCCGGAGGAAATGCTCAGCGGTTTTGTTTATGCGAGTATCGAACCGGAGGCGGGATTCCGAGAACTCAGCGAGGATGAGGAAAGCAGATTCCTCGAAAACGAGACCGCCAAGATTCTTGCCGCAGCAAGACTGGAGACTTCGCTGCCGCGGGTAACGCAGATAAGCCCATCTATCGGAGCCGAAAAAAAGACCCGCGCCCTGATCGCGATAGTTCTGTCGCTCTGCGCGATCATCGGCTATATATGGTTTAGATTCGGCGACCTGCGATACGGCGTCGCGGCGATCACCGCACTGGTTCACGACGTCTCTATCACCCTCGGGGCGGTTACAGTCTGTACGTATATCGCCGCAACGCAGATCGGAGAGACGCTGTTGATAGGCGATTTCAAGATAACTCTCGCGATCATCGCGGCCTTTTTGACGCTTATCGGTTATTCGCTTAACGATACGATCGTTATTTTCGACCGTATCAGGGAGAACCGCCGAAAGGCCCAGCTAACCGCACAGACAATAACAGAGAGCATCAACCAGACACTCTCTCGAACGATACTGACTTCATTTACGACGTTTATCGTTGTGCTGGTTATGTACATATTCGGCGGAGAGGCGCTTAGAGGATTCACCTTCGCGATCGGTTTCGGTATTATCATCGGAACATATTCATCGGTGGCGATAGCGGCTCCGATCCTGCTCATCGGCAAAAAGCTAAAGCAGGGCAAAAAAAAATAGCCGCCTGATCGCACTGATCCGGATATGAAAAACCGCTGCCGGGGTTTGTTGGCTCGGCGCGTTTACATAAAGCCAAAAGTCCCTCACATCCAATTTATGACCAAACCCAGCGAAAATTGTCTTGCCATTTGGCTTCTATAAGTGTATAATAATACTATTGTTATATTACGCGCACAGGGATCCCGCCATTGCCAACGGAATCTCGGAGGAGGCGTTTACTTATTCATAAGAGAGGGTTTAGAGATGAAAAGGTCGCTTTTTTTGTTTATCTGGCTGTTTGTGGTGTTTCCCTGCCAGGCGGATATAATCACGGTCGATGATGACGGCCCCGCGGATTTCGACAATATCCAGGCAGCGATCAACTCGGCCAATGAAGGGGATGTGGTGATTGTTGCTGAGGGTGTTTATACAGGTACAGGCAACAGGGATATAGATTTTTTGGGTAAGGCTATAACGGTCCGCAACATCGACCCGAACGACCCGAATATAGTTGCCGCAACAGTTATTGACTGCAATGGTACTGAAGCCGATCCACATCGGGGTTTCTATTTCCACTTGGATGAAGACAGTAACTCAATTATTGCTGGATTGACAATTACTAATGGTTTCGGCCCTGAAGAGCAATTGTATGACCCAATGCCGATTCCATTATCGATAGGCGGTGGAATTTACTGCTATCAAAGCAGTCCGATAATCAGTAACTGTATAATAACCGGCAATTCAGGTTTCGGTTTCAGTATATTTGGTATCGGCTTTGGTGGCGCTATCGCGTGTAATCAAGCTGACCCTGTAATTACCGGCTGCAGCATTACCAATAACTTCGCAGGTTATGGCGGTGGAATATATTGCT
>CAYNKU010000019.1:0-2011 GCA_964397865.1 uncultured Pirellulales bacterium
TTTCTTCGAAGACCACATACCCAGATATTTAAGGGCCGACTCTTTCCTGCTTTCGCTTAATATCGTCGGCATAGCAAGAGTTTCTGTATCTATTAGCGAACTATGCAAAAGTTTTATATAATCTCCTCTATGTACTGACTCCGGGATCGTCCTAAGCGCAGCAGCCCTTCTTAATGCCTCGATCTGGCGGCGCGATCGCCTGAGCCTCCGACCTGATCCAGCGGTTTCTTTTTCAGATGATGGCTCCTTGACGGCTGTCTGCGCAGGCTGAGCCTCCGGCTTTTGTTTGAAATAGGTCTTAAAAGGTTTTATCTCGTCAATTTCACCCATCTGCGATTCAAGCAGCTCGATCTGCCCCGCATCCACACCCATCCACTCGCAAAAAACCTCAAAGCCCGCAAGAATCCCATCTTGCAAATCCTCGTCTTCGATCATCATCCACGTAACAGGATACTTGGCGTTCTCGTCCTCGATTTCTATCCTAACCTTCGCCGAACCCACCTCGAACTCTATCGGCTCAGCTACCAGGGGCCATGGCGCTCCATAAGGACCACGCACCTGAATCTGCTGCTCTTGATCAATGCTGTTAACATCATCATAAGCCCATTGGTCCAGATCGTTGAAATCAAAATCGTCTGCAAATATATCAAAAAAATCTGTCTCTGCTGTGTTCCCTGTCGTATCCCTACCGTAATCGCCGACAGTATTGTTAAAGTCCTCAATTTGGTTAGCATCCATTATCTCAGCCCATTCCGCCAGGTATTCCTGATATTCCTCTTCAGTCATAGCAAACAAATCGCTGAAATCAGGCTCATTAGGTCGGGCAACCAACTCCGCAGTAAAACCCTCCAACACCGCCAGCGCACACTTGATCCCCGAATCGCATCCGTAACGCGCCGTTTGATAATCCGTAATATACCGACAGCGATGCCGCTGAGCGGTAACCCGGCTGCTCAGCGTATACCCCAACGCCGCCAGAACAACCAGCAGCACCAGCGTCACTAAAAGCACAAAACCATTTCGCTGTCGATAATTATCTTTCATTTCTCGGACTTCTTGGCTCATCGCCCTTTATACTGTTCGGATCGATACTATTTGCGTCAACATCATTTGTGTCTATACTGTTGGCGTCATATTCCAATTGCATTAAATTGAACGGTATTTTCCTGCTCCTGTCTACAGCTATTGTTCGAGTAATCTTGTCTTCATCAGCCACATCCAGCGTACCCGCCACCGTCTTAAAAGGTATCCCAAGCGATACTGTTACCACGATCCCGTTCGGCAGCTTATCCCCGGCCCATTCGGCCAGAAGATCGTTGCCGTCAGGAACTTCCATGCTAAAATACGTCACGCCGTCACAAATCGGCACAAAAAGCTCCCGCTCCCACGACTCTTTGCTCTTACCCAGTATCCTGTCCTCCGAAATAAGGCCGCTATGACCTCTGTAAATTACTAGCCCGTCTTTTTCACTTTCAGGATCGAAGCTCCCCTGCCAGACGATCCTTTCAAAAGGCACTGTCTCGCCTTCTGCTCCATGGACCGCTTTTTCAATAACCATTTGAGCGGATGGATAACCGTTTTGAACTTTATTTAAAACGCTAATTTTCGTATCCTGCCCCGGCGTTATGATCCTGTCAACATCCTCCGCCATACGCTGGAGAACCTCGCGAAGCAATTGACCCTCATCAAGCCGGCCCCGTATCGAGGCCGCCGACCGCTGCGCCCGACTGTAAATTCCTAAAACCGCGACCAGAATCATCGAGCTCATCGTAAGTGCCACCAGCACCTCCACAAGCGAATAACCTCGTGCCCACAAAATATTATTGCTAACTTTTTTCATTTAAGTTTCTCTCAATACCTCCTTTGTGACATCAGTATTGATCGCTTTGCATTAACCATTCCCAGATTTCATCGAAGGTCTTACCTCTCAATTCCTCCGGCAGAGAATCATCATACAAACCATCTGATTCCCGTTCCCGTGGCTCATCCGGTTTAGAAGGCTCAGACTCAG
>CAYNKU010000019.1:2111-7768 GCA_964397865.1 uncultured Pirellulales bacterium
TGGAAACCGCCTGAACCCATGTCCGGGATGTTACCGAATCGCTAACTGCCTCAACGGTTACCTCCCAGTCAATCCCGGGATATTTTTCACTCTCACCGAATTCGGTCATCTCTTCGACTTTATCCATCGCCAGGATCTGTTCCATATTCTCGCGCGCAATCTCGAAAGCCTGCATCCGGCTGGTTAAATTCGCCGCCGAAGCCATACAGCGGTTCATAACGACCAGAATACTCGAACTCATAATCGCAAGTATCGCCAAAGCCGCTACCGCCTCGGTAAGACTAAACGCCCTTGGCCGCATCGGAGCGAAAACCGATATTTTATTAAAACAGCATCTCATCTTCACTCCTGGGCCGCAAAAGCCCGACCTCGCCGTTTCTTAATTCAACGATCCTGCTTATCCTGTTTATCACCACCGAATACGCCCGTCCGTCCGAGTCCAGCAGCACGATTTTACCGCCGTATTCCCAACCCGACCGTCCCGCTCGAAACTTCGCCCTGCCGTCATTTGTATACTCCAGGTCATCGAACTCCACATAAGCCGCCTGGCAGTTACTGCCCAGATCATTCTCGGCAATGATGTCGTCCTCGAAGATCACGGACAAATCCGTTGAGGTAATCTCGCGAAGCAGGTAAGTCTGCTCGGTCAGGTCTATGATTACTTCATATCGCCTGTCACTCTCAGCCGCCGCACTTGCGGCCATCTGCAGCGTGGAAACAAGCTCATGAGCCTGCGCCTTGAACGTGCTCTTAGTAAACAGCCCGCAGATGTTCATCGCCGGAAAAATCACAAAAAGCGAAACTATGGCAAGCACAACTATTAACTCTGTCAGCGTAACAGCCCGACACCTCCGCGCCGCCGCCGGAGATTTAATCCGCATCAGTGCTGTATAAGTCGGCATCGTATTCCTCACCGCCTTCTTCCCTATCGGCGCCATAGCTCTTTATCACAAATGCCTTGCCGCTGGGAGGATAAAGCTCGAAAACAAACTCCTCGCCCCACGCGTCCAGCGGTATCTCGGTAGTATCGAGATATCCACCGGGTTCGTAGTTTATGACGTCACTGGGCTGCTCGAGAAGAGCATAAAGCCCTTCCTCTTCCGACGGGTATCTGCCCGTATCCATCTTAAACTGTTTGACCGCTGAGTGAAGAAGCTTGAGGTTCGCTTTGGTCGTTATGACCTTGGCCTGATCGATTTTAGACACAACCTTGGTGGCCACCAAACCCGCAAGCAGGCTTATGATAATCAAAATCGCCATAAGTTCGATCATCGTAAAGCCTCTTCTGTCTTTTCTAACTCGTTTTTTTGCCATTCTCATATAAACTCCCGAAATTATTTCTCAAAAATTTACTGACGACACCTCCAGGATCGGAAGGATCGTCGCGTAAGCGATTACCCCCACTATCAACGCCATCACAATTATTATAATAGGTTCCACCATCGCGCTCAATCTTTCGATTACTACGTCCGTGGACGCTTCGAGGTTTTCACTTATACTCTTTAACATCTTCTCCAGTTCGCCGCTTTTCTCACCCACCGACACCATATGAGCTATCGCCGGACTTATCACCCCGCTGTCCCGAAGGGGAGTCGCGATATCCGCGCCCGCGAGAATCCGCTCCCGCGACTGCCTGACCGCCCGGCTCATAAGAACGTTTCCCGTAACCTCCGCGACCACCCGCAGCGATTCAGCCATCGCAAGCCCCGATCCCAGAAGGGTCGAAAGCGTCGAAGCAAAACGCGCAACGACGCGCTGCTTCATTAAAGGCCCGAATAAAGGCAGAGACAGCAGCGTCTTGTCACGCAGATAAGCCCCCCGCTCGGTCCGCAGAAACCGCCTCACCCCCCACGTTATTGCCGCTATAGCCGCGATCACAACCAGCACCCACCAGCTTCTAAGCACATAACTTACATTCATCATCTGCCTGGTAATCCATGGCAGCTCCTGCCCCGTATTGGCGATCTGAACCGCTATCTTCGGAATCACCACCGTCGTCAGGATAATTACCGCCGCCACACAAAAAACCATTAAAACGATCGGATACACCATCGCCGTAACAACTTTCGATTCGACCCGCTGACGCTTCTCCATAAAGCCGGCAATCGTCGCAAAATTATCCCCCAGAGAGCCCGTAACCTCACCTACCCGGATCATGCTTATATATATAACGTCAAAATAATCGCTATAATCCTTGAGTGCGTCGGTGAACGATTCGCCCGCTATCACGCGGTCACGAATGTCGACAAGAGCATTCTTGAATTTCACATCGCTTACCTGCAAAGTGAGAACCGAAAGAGCCTCCGTCAGCTTTATACCCGAATTCAGCAGCGTCGCCATCTCCTTTGTAAAATCCAGCATCTGGCTCTTGCTGCTCTTGGAAAATATCGAAAATAGCGCCCCTTTGCCTTCCCCCGAAGACCGCGCCTCCGCCACCGAAATCGGATGAATACCTCGTATGCGAAGCTGCTTTCTCGCCGCGTAAGAACTCTCCGCCGTAACAGCCCCCTTACCTTTCTTGCCGTCCGTTGCTATCGCTGTATAATTATATCTCGGCATAACCACCCGCCCTATACTATATCCGCCTGGGTTACTCTCAATATCTCAGCGATAGTCGTAATCCCCGCAAGCACTTTCCTGGCTCCATCCATCCTAAGAGTCTGCAAACCGCTTTCAAGAGCGACTTTCTTTATCGCCCCCGCACTTTCTCTTCTATAAATCAAATCCTGAATCGCCTCACTTATCAGCATCAATTCATAAATCCCGGTTCGCCCCCTGTACCCGGTCTGAAAACATTTCTCACAGCCGGTGCCCACAAAAAAGTTGCCGCCCTCCTCGCCCGATGCTGCCAGGCCCGCATCCAGATTCAGCAGCCCCAGTTCCCTTAGCTCACGAGGCGTAGGGGTATAATCTTCCTTGCAATCCGGACATATCCGCCGAACCAGCCGCTGTGCCATCACCGCTATAAGCGACGAACTCGCCAGATAAGGCTCCACACCAAGATCGAGCAGCCTGCTCACCGCCCCCGCCGAATCGTTCGTATGCAGTGTGCTGAAAACCAGATGACCCGTCAGCGATGATTGTATAGCCATTCTCGCCGTCTCGACATCCCTGACCTCACCGACCATTATAACATCCGGGTCCTGACGAAGCACATGCCTCAGACTCGTCGCGAATGTCATACCCTTTTTACTCGCCACCTGCATCTGGCTTATCCCTTCGAGCTGATACTCTATCGGGTCTTCTATGGTGATGATATTCTTCTCCGCCGAATTTATCCTGTTCAGACACGCGTAAAGGGTCGTGCTTTTGCCGCTGCCCGTTGGCCCGGTCACGAAAATAACCCCGTGCGTTCGAGTCAGCAGCGAATCGAATCTTTCAAGGTCGTCCTTCCACAGCCCCAGCTCATCGAGTCCGTAAAGAGCCGTACTCTTATCCAGAATTCGCAGCACGCTCCGCTCCCCGTAGCTCGTAGGAACCGTGCTCACACGCAAATCCACCTCTCTCTGACCTAACCGCACACTGCACCTGCCGTCCTGAGGCATCCTGCGCTCGGCGATGTCCATTCCCGCCATAACCTTGATACGCGAAACGATCAAAGACAGAACGTTCCTGTTCAAACTCAGCGTGTCATACAAAATCCCGTCAATACGATACCGTATCTGAATTTTTGTCTCATAGGGATGAACATGAATATCGCTCGCCCGAAGCTGCAGCGCACGAAAGAGAATATCGTTCACCAGCCTTATCACAGGCGGCCGGTTAACAACATCAAGCAGATCATCCGAAGTCGACACCTCATCTATCAACTGATCCAGATTCTGCGAATCCAGCTCCTCCGCCACCTCCTCTATAACGGTTGTCCTCTGCTCGTAAGCCACATCTATCGCCGAGGTGATCGCCGTCCGTGTCGCGACCGCCGACTGAACCGGCATCCCGACAAGCTTCGAAACATTATCCAGCGCATTGGTATCCAGAGGCTTCGATAAAACTACAGTTAGCTCTTCGCTTTCGTCTTCTACGTCCCGCAGCCCTATCAGGTAGTGATGCTGGGCATAAGTAGCCGGTATATTTTCCACAAATTCCGGCGGAACCTGCTTCGCGGGTATTTCCGCTAAAAACTCCTGCCCTAACGCAGCCGCAAAAAGCTTTAACACCGCCTCCTCGGTAAAAAACGGACAGCGAAGCAAAATCTCGTCAATGCGACCGGCCTCCTGGTTGTTCTCAAGAAATTCAGCCAACTGATCCGCATCAACCAGCCCCGTTCTCCTCGCGGTTTGTATCAACAATTCTTTCATCAGCCGAATTCTCTTCCAGCGCCGACTCAGGACTTACAAACGCCCTTAACTATTCGGCCTCAAGAACTTTCAATGGATCCATAGGCTCAGGCTCAATCCCAGGCCAGTCCTCGTGCCTCTGAAACTCTTCTTCGGATTCCTCAAAAGCGGCCGCATTCCTTTCAGAAATTCTTTCCAACTCAGGAAGGCCCTTTAGAGTCTCGTCGGGCCTCAGGATATTTGCTTTGACAAATATATACAATTTTGAGTCCGTCGCGCTATTGCTGGTACTTCTGAATAACCCGCCGATAAAAGGAAGATCCCCCAAAAGAGGCACTTTACTGCCGCCTTTGGATTGGTTAAGTTTCAACATCCCGCCAAGAATTATAGTCCTTTCGTTTGGCACCGTGACAATGGTATTGATTTGACTTTCTGTGGTATTGGGCGGTACGCCTGTCTCGGACGTAACAAGGAAATCAGACCGGGTTAATTCGACTTCCAGTAGGAGCAGATCACCCTCACTGATGTTGGGAGTGATGGTCAGCATAATCCCCGCTGGATAAGATTCGAAGTTTGCGACTATCTGGTCTGGTTTATCGATCCCGCCCTGGACAATGCTCTCAATTCTGACGTACCTGGTATCCTGCGTCGAAATTACTCCCGGTTGCCCGTCATTAACCAGAATCTTCGGCTTTGCCAGTACACGCCCATAGTTCTTGCTTTGTACAGCCGTTAGCAACGCCTGGATGTGATGGTCGCTGTAAAAACCGGTCCCTGTACCGGAGATCGAAGAAAACTCTCTAACTCTGCCGGGGAAAGGACTGACAAGAGCGTCGACAAGTCCGCCGCTTTCCATCGTCCCGCCCGGGTCTAACGTAGGCCATTTACGAACCAGTTGCAGATCCAGATCGAAAAGATCTGTCCTGGTCACTTCCACAAGCGTAACATCTATAAGAACCTGAGGCCTTCTCTTGTCCAGGCTCCTGATCAGGTTCTCTATCCATACCTGGTTCTTCTTGCTCGCGTAAACGATCAATGAAAAGGTGCCTTCGTCAGGAACGATCACGATTTGCTCTTCCTGCCTCTGCACCACCTCCTGGATTTTGCCCTCCTTGTCCTGGATAGTCTCCTGGATAAGTTTTTGCAAAATCTCCGCTAAGTCCACCGGGTCCTGATTTTCCAGCGAGTAAATCCTATATGGAATCTCCGTCTTCAGCGTCTCACTGTCCACATACCCGATGATCGTGGCGATCTGAATATGCTGCTCGGGTGTGGCATTGGCAAGAAGTGAATTGGTTGATTCGATAATTACAACCTGCGGTTCTTCCACAGGCGTTTCCTCACCAGTCGTCCCTGTCACACCTGTAGTTGGCGTTGTGG
>CAYNKU010000019.1:7868-10103 GCA_964397865.1 uncultured Pirellulales bacterium
TCCTCTAACTTTTGAAGCACCTCTTCGGCGCCCACGAACTGGATATCGTAAAGTCGCAGCGTCCGCAGATCCTGCTGTTCGACATCAAGAGCCTCTATTAGTTCCTCGACCATCTCAAGGTCTTTTTCGAGTCCTATCATCAAAATCCGGTTAGTTCGCTCATCCGCGTCCAGGTAAACACCTACCTGCCCCGGCGCCGTTACCGGCTGTCTTGGAGCCGGCCTTGCCGGGCGAGCCCCGCGTCGCGCTGGCGTCGGCGTCGGTGCCGCTGGCGCCGCAACCGTGATCGATATATCTCCCAATTGCTCAACAAGCGATTTTATCTTCGGAGCGAGCGTCGCCGCCAGCGTATACTTCAACTGCCGAAAACGGAATTTTTTGGGATCACCGGGCCTGTCTATCACCGATAAAAGCTCTTCTATCCTTGCCATACGGTGGGCATACTCGGTTATGATAAGCGTCTTGGTCCCTTCGATAGCCGTAATATTCGCACCCAGCTTCATCCCGTCCAGAAGATTCTTCGCGCTTGTGGTATCGACATGCTGCAACTCAACGATTCGCGTTATAACTACTTCTCCAAGCCGAATCCCCCTTTCATCCGTATGAAGCGTCGGGTCAATGCTTAATGCCTCGGCAATAGGAACGATCGTCACAAGATTGCCCGAGCGGGTCATCACAAAACCCTGAAATTTCAAAACCGATTGAAGCAGAGGATACAAATCCCTCACCTTGATAGGCCCGCGAAGATTAAGCGATACCGCCCCTTTTACCTTGCTCGAGTCATACATATAATCAAGACCCAGGTACTGCCCCACAAGACTCAGCAGATCCTTTATCTCAAGCTGCTCAGGCAAATCCAAATCGAGCATCGCGTCGCCTTCGTCTATCATCTCCGGCTCATAAGACTGCCTCGGCGCGGCTTCAACTATTTTTCCCGCAGCCGCAGCCTCCTCAGCCTTCAGCTCCGCCACGGCAGCCACTTTTTCAGCCCTCTTTTTAGCCAGCAATTCCTCAAGAAGCGCCGCTATCTCTTCCTCACTGAATTGCTCCAATAAACTCCCCGGCTTAACCGGAACCTCTTTAGCAGCTTCCAACCGCTCCTCCAGCTTCCTTACCTCTTCGACACCCTCTTCAGCCGCCTTCTCTTCAGCCTCGGCAATACTCTTGAGAAGCTCACCGAAAAGCTCATCCGATTTGAGCTCTTCGTCACTGACCACCTCTATCTCCATTTCCTCACCCGCCGGCGCCTCCGCCTGCAATGGCGCGTTTACATCCCCAACCACTTGATCCTGTCCGACCTTGACCTCATCCATCCCGGCCAATGTACTGTCACCGCGAATCTTTTCTATCGCCGATACTATCTCTTCCACCCGACCGGCCGGAGCCAGCACCAAAACATCCTCACCGTGAATATCCACGATCACTTTGGCTTTTTCATTACCCATTGGCGGATCAGCAAAAGTCCCGACCGTTATACCACCGATTTCCGCCGATATCTGTTCCGGCAACGGAAGAACCCCCGCCTCGCTCACCGAAAAAATCTTCTCAAAACTGTATTTCTCCTCCGTATCCGCCACGCCAAGGATCGCCCGAGCCTTCAAAAGATCAACCGGCTGAGCCGTCACCAAAAGCATATTCTTGCCCGGAAGAATAGATGCCGTCCCTATTTTAGCCTTGCCTAAATAATCCCGGCCAGCCTCCGCGGATATGTTCCTCAAGTTAAAAACTTGGTACCGTTCAGTCTGTGAATCATCCGATTTCTCTGCCCCGATAACAGGGTTTGCCAGCAGAAAAACCGCCAAAACAAGTATAATAAAAACCTCGCCTGCCCCCCGACAGCAACTATAAGGCCGCTCTAACATAAATCACTCCGTAGCATGACGAAACCCATACCTGAAATCTCAAAACACAGCTTTATTATTCATCGGGTATTTAGGCCGAAAACTGTTAAAATAACCCCTTTTTTCAGAAGCTTTTAGGTTGATTTCGCCCTAAATCACCATCCTCGGTCAAATTCAACATCGCCTATACTATCAGACACTCGAAAATATCGAAAGTTCCCCGCTTTTAGCCGTAAATTTGACTGTTTATCGGCAATAAACCAGAAATTTTCACTAACGTCCTATAACTCCGAAGTGCCGCAGCCCCCACACCCTTTCCGCGTAGAAAATCATCAAAAAGACCCCTATAAGTAAGCCCCCACGAACCAAAACCCGTAGAATTACGGAATAATAT
>CAYNKU010000019.1:10203-16231 GCA_964397865.1 uncultured Pirellulales bacterium
CTGGCCCTCTTTTAACTCTTCGCCAAGATCGTCCAGCTTTTCAGACTCCTCGGCACTTATACGAACATTTTCAAGTTCGGACATCAACTCATCCATCAGGGCTATACCTGCTTCAGAGTCCTGCTCGGAACCCTCACTCTCCGCGCGGGCTTCGAGGGCTTCCATCTCAGCGAAAAACTTATCCAGCAAGGCGCTTTCCTCGGGGGATATTTCCGGAATCGACTCAGCCCCTGCAAACGCTTCCGGCTCTACAGGTACTTCAATACTTGAAACACCAGTGGTGTCAGAACTTTCCTCAACGCCGGGGCCCGATCTGACAAGACTCTTTTTCGGGGGCCGTTTGGCCACAAGCTCGAAAGTCCTTTTGTTATCTCGAATTGTCGCTTTACCGTCGTTTATCTGCTCTATAACCAGCCGACCGACCGTACTGCCCTGACGAACCCAGTGCAGACCCTTCGCAGGCTCCTTTATAAGAGCCAGGGACATCTCCGGCTTCGATGCGTAATAACACGTGCCGATAAGGTCGAACTTCGCTGTAACCGCCGCCGGCCTCGTCGCCGGGCTTCGGGACCTGCCCAACGATGTCCTGTTTTGCCTGACAGGTTTCGGCGGAGGATCGAGATACACCCCAAAAGCCTGTGCCTGCTTGACCAGAGGAGAATCCTGTTCCTGGCTTTTTGCCGCCCCACGGCCTTTGGCGCCCTTGAAAATTTCCACCGCGCCGGGCGCTTCCAAAAAGGCCTCTATCTCTTCCCGGCTCTCAGCGCCGAAAGCTGCCGGACAGCCTAAAAAAAGCACACCCGCCAGAATAACCGCAACCATTTTTACAGACACTATCTTCACCATATCACTTCTCACTGCCTCCATATTCTTGGACTTCTCCGACAGCGTTTGGTTCCCTCCAGTGAACTATTTTTTCAAGATAAGCCCGCTCATTACCAATATAGTTGGCACTGTTATCAGGAGTATGACAGTCAATACAAGCTGACTTTGGCTCACAAGTCTTTTTCTTACCAATAGTTGAGATATGCTCCGAACCCGGCCCGTGACAGTTCTCGCATCCCACGTTTTTCAAATCACCCGTCCGCTCCTCATTAACAAACCCGCCCTGGTAGTCCATCCCCACTACGTGACAACCTGCGCACTCCGGATCGTATTGAGAGCCGACTTTCTCTAAAGTTGCATACGCACGAGCATGATCCCTGGTGCTCCATTTCTCATACTCATAATTATGACACATCCTGCACGACGCCGAACCGGTGTACTTTAGCCCGTCAGGCAAAGCAAAGCGGGGATGCTTTTCCAGCAGCCCTTCTTCTTTTACAAGCTGCTGATAGAGCTTGTATAACTCGACAAGACTTTCTTCTTCGGGCAAATCTTCCGTTACCGGCAACACTGAAAAACTAATTTTCACCCTGCCTCCAACTTCTGCCGCCGCCTCTATCTGCAGCCTGCCGACATACTTGCCGTATCGACCCACCGTTACCGCCAAAGGCCGACCCTCAGGATCACCGATCACAGCCGCCTCATCCGATTCCGATGGATAGATAACACAATCAACCCGGCCCGATCGGGCGATATCAGCTAAAATTCTATCGCTGCACCGGTCCGGAATCACGATATTGACCACCTGCCCCGCCGGTGCATCGCCAAAGACCTCACAAACGGTTTGCTCGATCATCCCCTCACTTGTATTAACCGCCGCGATCGTCACGGTAACTTTATCGGCGCCCAGCGATAATGACTTTGTAAATTTTCTGCCTATCGGCGGCATCATTTCTCGATCGGAGCTTATAACATTAAAAAGCCCCGTCATACTCTCCAAAAGACCGCTGGCGCCGACGCGTTCGAAATCTTCTTTCGTTATACGCAATAAATCGTAATCCAAAAGGCTAAGGGCTTGAATTACAATATTTAGCTTGATCATATCCTGCTCGCCGTCGCTTTCCACAAAGCTGCCGGTATCAACGATCAATCGCCTCGACGCAGGAACACTTCCCAGAATCCTCGCCCGCTTTTCAAACCCGCCCAATTGTCCCCCCGAACAGCCGCAAGGCTTGAGCTCACCAAGCACATTACCCGTTAAAAAAATCGTAACTTTCTCGCTCTCAATAGCCGCTTTCTCGGACCTATTGGATGACATCGCCAGCACACAAGTCGCGCCAACGGCCAAAAAACATATCCATCCCGCTAATCGCCTCATAGCCCAATCAACTCTACCCGGTTAATTCTGCGTTCATCTGGCGTAGAAACCCCTGCACGGAACCCTGAGTCTCTCACCGCCTTTTATATTCACATAGAGCACTTCCGAGAATATCTTTCTATTATTTTCGGCAGCGGGGGGGATCATCTCCACTTCAAATTTATATCGATAATCGTCTATCTTCTCAGCCTTAAGAAGCTTTACAATATCGCCTTTCTGTGAGGATACCGATTCGACCTCGAAAGCCTCTTTATAGTTGTTCATCACGAAAAACTCCCTTTTTATCGGCTCTTGAGGCTTGACATTCATAGCGATAAGCGAACGCGGCTCAACCGCAAATCGCGCCAGAAGACTAAACGGAATAGTAACCAGACCGCATTCCGGGTGGCTCAAAGATATATTAATTACACCCCTGCCGTCCCTTTTTACTTTATTTACGTCCACATCCGGCTTCAAAACATAACGGTTCGCCTTCCTGGTCGGATTATAATCTACGCTTATACACCCACCAGTTGCCATAAACTTCGTAATAGCAAAGGGTTGCGTATCAAGACTCCTGAGCTTAATATCCGGGCATTCTATATTGTCGTCCTTCAGAACCAAATTAAGCACCTTTGGCTCGTATTCCACCTTCTCAACTATCTTAGCTTTGATCATCAGAGAAATTTTTTCATTCTTCGGATCGTTCGTATACATAAACAAATACTTTGTCGTAGCTCCCGCCCTCGCATCCGCATGGTATTTTACCTTCAACACTCCACTTTCACCCGGCGAATATTCATCCTTTTCAAGCGTAAAAGGCGTACACCCGCATGTCTTACTCACCTTCTTTATCTTAAGCGGCCCGGCACCCGCATTTTGGAACTTAAATTCGCAAAGATGATTCGTCCCGGGCCCTATCTCACCGAAATCATGCATAATATCCGCGAATTTAATCTCCGGAGCCTCTTTGGATTCAGCCTTGGTTTCGACCGCTTTTTCTGTGACTGCAACCGCCGCCTCTGAGACTGCAACCGCCTCCCGCTCACTTTCAACTTCCGGCACCGCCGCCATCTGCTCCTGGCAGCCGCTCGAAAAAGACAAAATAAAAACACACACACAAACGTTGAAGATCAGATTTCTCAAGTCCATATTATTTACTCCAAAATCAGGTTTTTAATACAACACAGGTACATTTACCACAAACCAAGTCTAACGAAAGAATGATTTTCTGGCAAGATATTTTCCTGCTCCAATCACCACAGCCGCCGCGATAACTTCATTAAAAAACCCGCCTCTCCCAAAGACAGTCCGGAATCACCCGAAAAACCCGCTTTCGCAGACCTTCTCCGGCCGCCCCAGGCAATATAAAGATATAGCTTTACAGCAATTATGCCGACAATTATGATATTCAGCAAAGATAACAGAACATTTGTTTTTTATCAGCGGTATCAAAGGTGTTTTATGGATCGCGCACATTCATAATACCGCTCGCTCGGAGATATTTATGAAAGATGATAAAAACCTGACCCTGCCAAACGGCACCAGCAGCCTTAATTTCTGGCCCTGCGCCGCCCTGCTGGTAATCCTGCTCGCAACGAGCCTGAGCAGGGATATCACAAGGCCTTTTTCCGGCCTTCATAGCTGGGCACAGGCCAGCGGAGCCTGGGCCGCCAGAAGCCACGTCAAATACGGCCTTGCTTACACAAAAGGCGTCTCAACCTGGGCAGTTGGTCAGCCGCCTACTGAAACCCCTAACCGGTACTGGGACCACCCACAGCTAAATGTCTTGCTGTCTTCGGTTTTTATGAAAATCTTCGGCATAAACACATGGAGCCTGAGAACAGGCGGGGTATTTATAGCAATCGCCACTTTCCTTGTTTTCCTTTGTATCATAAGGGGCCTGACCGATGACTTAACAACCCTGCTGTCCGGATTGATACTGATACTAATGCCGATTACAGGATATTTTTCACTTGGAGGCTGGGCAAGTTTGATGGGTCTTGGCGCGATATGGTTCTATTTAAGAAACATCGGAATCCTTGGAGATCAAGCTACAGTTAATAAATGGCACAAAATAGGACTTGCTGTGTCACTGTTTTTCGCCCTGCAGTTCGGATGGCCGGGATTTTTCTTTGCCTTCGGTATTGGCGCCCATTATGTCTTCGGTTGTATTTTTAGAAGAAAAATGCCGAATTGGCCATTGCTTGCGATTCTGGTATTCGCGCCTGCGCTTAGCCTGTTATTGAACTTCTCCGTAATGGCCGGCGGATATGACTGGGACCTGAATAAAATCTACGAACTCTACAAATGGCGCTCCGCAAAAGGAGAAATGCAGCAAATGCAGGCTTTTGACTGGGGTGCGTGGAATGCAAAATTCTGGGAATATGCGCAGACTAACTTTACAACTCCGATCCTTATACTCGCGATTGGATATTTAACTTTAGGCCAGGTATTTGTCTTTACAAATTCAGAGCCGTACCCAAAGACTAAAAGAAGAAAAAGACAGTTCCCTCAATTATTTATTTTCTTTATCATACCCATCTCGCAATTATTCGTTTTAAGGGGTTGTCTCTGGCGTCACCAAAGCTGGGAAAGGCCGTTTGGCCCACTATTCGCCATAGCAGCCGCTTTGGCAATCCTCGTAACAGGCGATATTGTTGAAAAAATCCATAAAAAGCTCAAATACCCCGCCATTATCGCTCTTACTGTTCTTGTTACAATCTTTTGCGTTATTGGCACTAATTATTATTACGCTGTTCGCTGGCAGCCGCAGGCCAAGATCGATATGTTTAAAAAACTCAATCAGGTAATACCGCCGGATAAAAAGCTACTTAGCTTCGAAGATTTTATCGTCAATCAACACAAGGCTAAGGGTGGGTTCATAAGACCCGAAATTGCATGGCACCTGGATAGAGAAATTAACACCGCTCAAACATTACAGGATATACAGGAAAAAACCAAAACCGGTATGTATCCTTGTTATCTTATGCCTTTGGCTTCTTATTATGACCAGCAGCTAACTATGTACTTAAATAATCTGAGCGGCCAACTCATGCAGATATATAAAAAATATGATTATATCCCGGATGTAGCTGGCGAAAGAACCAAAGACGGCAAATTCCTAAAAGCCGGCATGAACCCATATATGATCTTTTACCTCAATAGCAAAAAATAAGTTAAATTAAGCGGCTAAAAATATATTTTTTACAGTAGACCCAAACGTATGAAAGTTTTAATAGACCTTTGCCATCCTGCTGATGCGCACTTTTTTCGGTATCCAATTTTGGAGCTCAAAAAGCGAGGGCATACGGTTGTTGTAACAACAAAGAACATTCCAATTACTACCAATCTAACAGAAGAATTTGGCATTACCCATAAAATAATTGATGTAAAAACTAAGGCCAGAATATTGGCGCCGGCAAGATTATTTTTGAGAGACTTTTTAATATATAGGGCCGCCCGAACTTTCAAGCCCGATTTGTTAACAGGCATAAATTCTGTTTTCTGTGCCCACGTCAGTTGGTTGCTAAGAAAGCCAAGTGTTATCTGGGATGATACCGACCATTATAAATTGCTTCATAGATTAACGCGGCCTTTCGCCACAGTAATACAAAGCCCTGACTGCTATTACGCTAAACCCCATAAAAAACAAGTCTTTTACCCAGGCTATCATGAATTAAGCTATCTGCAGCCAAAGAGATTTCAGCCCGATATCAATGTAGTTAAGTCGCTGGGAATCAATCCCAACCAAAAGTACTGCATTATAAGATTAAGTGCCTGGCAGGCCTTCCATGACATCGGACAAAAAGGGTTTGGCAAAGATAAATTAATTGATTTCGTAAA
>CAYNKU010000020.1:0-5352 GCA_964397865.1 uncultured Pirellulales bacterium
TCGACTCCCAGACGCCTGTCAGTTGAGGGTGCTATAGAATGCATTCTATGGGGCCAATGGCTGCATAATTTGGCAGAACCTCCTGCTTGAGTTTAGATGCCCGCTTATTTAATATTGCTCTTTGGGATAATTGGCTGCCATTGCACCTTTGCGGCACCAAGCAGTGTTCCAGTGGCATAGGACAAATCAACAAGTGCTATTTGGTACTCAGTAAGCGCTAATATTTCTGCACTTTGAGCATTAGCGAAAGTTGTTTGGGCGTCAAGCACGTCCGTGGATGTCCCCAGGCCTAATTCGAACTGCCTTTTTTCGGCTTCGAATAGTCTGCCTGCCAGGATCGCGTTCTGCCTGCTTGCCAGAATGCGCTGCCAGTTTGCCTCGAGTTGGTCAACGGCATTGAGCACTTCAAGTTCGATCACTGCCTGGCGGTTTTCATAAGTAGTCAACCGTTGCCTGCGTTGATAAAAGGCCTGGAGCAGCCGACTCTTGGCCGCCTGGTTCCCCAACGGTACCAGAAGCTGTAACCCCATTTGATGGTCTTCGAACCTCTGTTCATTGAGCATGTCGAACGACTTGTCTCGTGTGGCCCCAAGACCGTTAATATTGTACGTATAGCCAAGGGTAACTAAAGGCAGTGCCTGATTTTTAAGGTAATCGACAGTACTTGCGTCAGCGGCAATTTGCAACTCCATCTCGAGCAGTTCCATGCGATTGTCGATCGCCTTTGCTACTAACGATTGTTTATCCAGCTCATAATGGACAGGATCCGGTTCGGTGCCCGGTGTCAACACTGTAGGCGTCTGCATTTTCAATCCGGGTTTGTTAAGCAGTTTTTTTAGCTCACGTTCACGGTCGCGCAACTCGTTTTCTGCTACTATAATAGCCTCAAGCCTCTCAGCAACCCCGGCTTCGGCCCGAATAATCTCTATCATCGGCATCTCACCGGCATCGACAAAACGCCTCGCCTGCTCGAGTTGGGCTTTGGCCAGGTCATATTCTTTTTTACGCACATCCAATTCGCGCCTGGCTGCATAAAGTCGCCAGTACCATCGGTCCGCATTGGCAATAACGCGTATCATCTCAAGTTTTGTCTGGGTGTCGACTATCTGCCTTTCATAGTTGGCAATACGGATCGCGTAAGTATTAGTACGGTTGCCAGCGTTTCGCAGTAATGGCTGGCTAATAGAAACCGAAAGGTCAGAGGAATAAGCGGGATTAAGTGTTGCAAAGACATTATTCGTTTTAACGCGGCTGTCCGCGATGTCAAATGTTACCGTTCCGCCGGTTCGCAAAGGCACTTCAACGCCGAGATCGACGTTGGAATAATCTACTTTAGAGCCGGAAAGAGTTGTTGACGTAGGTGTATCGGTTTTACTATACGTAAGATTGGAAAAGAATGCGGCCTCGAATCGAGCCTCCTGCTCACTGACCTTTTGGGCCGCAATGGCAGGGGCGATAAGCTGCACCTTAATGTCGAGGTTGTTTTCCAGCGTCAACGCCCGACACTGCTCCAGTGTAAGGTTAACCTCACTGGCGGGGACATCATTGATATCGATCTTGGCATCGACTTTGGCTTTCATAGCCTCCAGATCAAGTGTCTCTATCTGTCGCAATTTCGCAGGCGGAGCCTTGAATTCATAAAAATCCTCGTCATCGAGCATTTGCCCGCAGCCACCTGCCGAAAGGATTACAAAACCAATGCAGGCAACAAGCCAATGCGATCTTAAGAAAAACTGTTTATTCATGTCTAAGAGCCTCAATAGGATCGAGTCTGGCCGCCTTGATCGCGGGGAACATTCCGAAGCACACGCCCACGGAACCGGCAAAGCCAAATGCAAGTACTACCGCCCAGGCCGGAATATATGTCTTTTCCAGAACCGGATTGATCCCCGATATCACCAGCGTCAGCAGTTTGCCAATACCAAGTCCGACAAGTCCGCCGATAAAACACAAAATGATCGCCTCGACCAGGAACTGTGTCAGGATCGCGGACTTCTTCGCACCCACCGCCTTTCGAAGCCCTATTTCCCTGGTCCTCTCAGATATCGAGACAAGCATAATGTTCATAATGCCTACGCCGCCAACGAGCAGCGAGATACCTACGATCCCCCCGGCCACAAGCGTAACCACAAGAGCTATCTCGTTAAAAGTTTTGATAGCACTCTTGAGTGATTCCACTCTGAACGTTTCCTCCTGCCCCGGCTGGATACGGCGGGTCCGCCTTAAAAAGAATCGTATCTCCGCAACCGCTTCTTCAAGGACCTCGGTCGACTTACTCTCGGCAAGCGCCCATATCCAGGGATTGCCAAACTTAAATGTCATTTTGAACGGTATGATAACCTCATAATATTCCTGACCGCCCCCGCCAAAACCTATTTCAGGCCTGCGCTCGATGACCCCGACGATACGAAAAGTGTTATGGCCTATGCGGATCGATTGCCCGATGCAATCTTTGTCCAGGGCGAGCTTGTCCCGCAGTTCGGGTTCGATAAGACAGACGGGCCTTGATTCGTCGATCACGGAAAACTTCCTGCCAAGCGCGATGGGCCTGTTCTCAATGTCATGCCACGAAGGCTCGATCCCGTTTATCCGGACATTTCTTGCCGACTTCTCGCCGTAACGAACAGTCTCTTCGCCAACCCCGCTTGCGCGCGAAAACCTCTCCACCGAAGGACAATGTTCGAGCACTCCTTCGAGTTCGCCGGCGGTAAAACGTATCTGCCACCACGGCAGATGACTATAACGCCCCGTGTCGGGACGCCTGGGCTGAACGATTATAGTATTGCTCCCGAACGTTTCAACCTGTGACAGCACTTTGGTCTTTAAACCGGTAAGTGCGGCTATAACCGCTGTAACCGATGCGACGCCTATCACAATACCGATCGTCGTGAGGATCGACCTGGTCTTGTTCGCCCATATCTGCCCCAATGCCAGATATACACTTTGGTATACAAGCCGAAGAAAAACCACCGGCGCTATGAACAAAGCCCTCATGACATTCCTTCCTGTTCGCTTTTATTTATAGCGCTGCTATTGGTTGGATCATGCTGACTCGCCAGGTCACTGCGGATAAGCCCGTCTTCCATTCGAATGATCCTTTTGGCATGGCCGGCTACGTCCTCTTCATGGGTCACCATAATAATGGTCTGGCCCTGCTGGTGGAGTTGATCGAAAAGTTCGAGGATACTTCTGCTGGTCTTGCTGTCCAGATTGCCCGTAGGCTCGTCCGCCAACAAAATGCTCGGATTGCCGACCAGCGCTCTCGCGATAGCCACTCGCTGCTTCTCGCCGCCCGAGAGCTGGTTAGGCTTGTGTTTTATTCGACCGGCAAGCCCGACCCGCTCAAGCGATTTTTTTGCACGCTTTCGACGCGACAGCCACCCATCTCTCGAATAGATCAGGGGCATCTCGACATTTTTCAGAGCGGTCAACTGACCGAGCAGCTCGAATGACTGAAAAACAAACCCGATCCTCTCATTGCGAACGCGGGCCAAAGCCGCCTCGCTCATACTCGTGGTGTCCTGCCCGTCAAGTTCATAATATCCGGAACTCGCCCTGTCAAGACAGCCCAGCACGTTCATCAGCGTGCTTTTGCCGGAACCGGAAGGCCCCATGACGGCCACATATTCATTTTCATAAAGTTCCAGGTCGATCCCGTCAAGCGCGTGGATCTTCTCTACACCGACTTTATATATCCGCGTAACTTTTTCGAGTCGAATTATCAATCTGCCATTGTGCTCTGTCATTTCCCTGGTTCATTAACCTCCGTTTGCTGTTCGCCGGCATCTTTCTTTGCTTTCTCCTCCCGCTCGTCTTTTAGGGCCTGGTCGTGCTTAAGGCCGTCGAGCACTTTATAAGGCCCCACCACTATTTTATCATCCTTACTAATCCCTGAAGTTATTATGGTATGTGTCAGGTCACTGGGGCCTATCTTGACGGGCGTCACCACCGCCTTGCCTTCGTTGTAGCGGTAAACAACCGTGGCTTGCGTTTTGTTTTTGTCAAGTTCGTCACTGTTCTCGCGGATCTCTAAAGGCAAACCATCGACTCCTCTCGCCAGCACGGCCTGGCTCGGAACCTTGATGATATCTGCATGCTTTTTTGTTTCAATATCCACATCCGCGGTCAGGCCAGAATACAGCCTGGCTGTATTGGCATCGTTATCAAGCAGTATCTCCGTCCTGAAATACTTCGTTGCGTTTCTTGAAAGAGTATGTTTAAGGGCGATTGAATCCACCACCCCTTTGAACTCGATATCCGAAAATGCCTGAACGTAAACTTTGGCCCGCTGGTCAACCTTCAAACCGCCGATATCCGCCTCATCGACCTGTGCGACCACCAGCATCTGTGACAGGTCCGCAACTTCCAGGATTATCGTGCCGGGATTATTCATCGTCCCGGTCATCGCTATCTCTCCCTCCTCGGCATTAATACGAGTCACAACTCCGTCAATGGGAGAAGAAATTGTCGTATAGCTCAGGGCCTCTTGTGCCTGGCTGATCCTCGCGTCAGCCGCTTCGAGATTGTGCTTTAATACCACCAGGTTCAACCTGGCCGATTCCAGGGTGTGCCTGGCCGCTTCATATTGCGCGTTCAGTTCATCGACTCTGCACTGGGCCTGATCGAAAACCGATTGACTTATGTCCTGCGATTCGAGCAAACCTTTTTTGCGGCTGAGGTCATTCTTTGCCTCCTTGAGTGATGCCGCAAGACCCGTCAGACTGGCCTTTTGGCCGGCAATCCTCGCATTTTCAACCTCGATCTGCGCCGCTTGAGCCGAACGGCCGGCCTGGGCCGAATTTAATTGGCTTTCCAGATCCTTCGCGTCCAGTCGAACCAGTACCGACGCCGGCACCGCCGGCTCCGCGTCAGAATCGCCGCTGGTTACGACATCACCTTCTTCGTATGGAAGATCCACGATTCTCGCGGAAACCTTCGCGCTTATCTCCACGTTCTTTTTAGGTTCGATCTCGCCCGGAGCGCTTACAAACTCCACAAGTTCGCCATACTCGGCCTGTTCGACATGAACCACCTTGGCTTTTTTCTTGGCACTGCCTTTTCGACTTATCAGCCCACCAATTACGAAAACCACTACCAGTGTGATAATAACCGTGATAATAACAATCCGGGACTTTTTCACGTTAATACCCCTTCCACAACAAATACGAAGACCACCCGTTTATTTATTTTAATAGAGCAATATTCTTTTCCATAGATTCATCATCATTTGCATTCGAATATTGCGTAATAACGTAGTTCTATATAAATACGGGACTTATGTCCAGAGAAAAATGGCGGCATTGGAATTTGTTGGTTCTAAAAGTCTTTGCTCAAGACATTGTTTTCTGTCAG
>CAYNKU010000020.1:5452-16073 GCA_964397865.1 uncultured Pirellulales bacterium
GTACTATTCCATGATCTCAGCTTCACTCAAAGCCCGGTTGTAAATCTTCACTTCATCGATGATCCCCTTAAAAGGCTCATCTCTTTCCACAGCGTATCCATTATTGCCAATGTCGGCGTAGGCCGCTATGCCGGTAAGTCCGGAGTATGCACCGGCTGCCCTGCTGATGCCGTCGACATATACGACATAACTTTTCCCCTCCCACGTCAAGGCGATATGATACCACCTCTCCACACTGAGCCGTTGAATATAGACGGCAGCGGCATGCGAAGCACCAAGGCCGAGATGAAGGTTTCCATAAGTATCGGTATATAACTGTATCCTGTCAGACCATACCGGCTGCGTCGTATGACCGAAAAGATAATGCTGCCCATTTGGGAAACCATTAGCATATACCCACATCGATATACTGCCCCTCTCCGCATCCATGCCCGCTGTCCCGACCTCCACCGCAGCATTCGAACCCGTAAAAATCGCGCCGTTTCCGAAAAGTCCCTCGGTCCAGCCGACGCCGTTCACCAGGGAACCGTCATTGCCGCTGCCCGACGAATCCGCCGCAACAGTTCCGCTCTGCTCATCGAACTTCCAGTAACCAACAAGGTTCGGGTCTTCTGTGACAGTGAGCCACTTTTCCGCAAAACACCTCAGATCATAAACCCCTACTTTTCCGCTTTCATCCACATCACGTCCGCCGCACCAGTCGGGCTGATTACAATCCTCAAGCCAGTAAGAGGCGAATATTGAAAAGTCCTCGAAATTAACTATCCCGTCACTATTGAAATCCGCTTCCATCTCATCACTGTATTCATAAGCCCCCATATCTATCCTGCCGTAAAGTACGCGAGGCCTGCCGTCTATATCGACCTCATTAACTTCAGCCGCATAATTAGAATCACCGGTGTTGATGCACGCTGAAACGCTTTTCAAATGGTAATCCCCCTCTACCCAGAAATCGTCATTTGCATCTGCCGGCGTATCATTGACGTCCCAATATCCGGGGACAATAAAACACGGATCGGCATCGATATTACCCGGCCCCCAGTTCACAATATAGGGCTCCTCGAAGTATATACCGGAATACCCTCCTTCAACATCGCAATATATTACATTAAGCTCATCCATCTGCCCCAAAATACTTACCGATAGTCCGATTTGCGCCCCGTTAGCTGCGGTATTGCCGGATATTATACAATTGCTGAAACTTGGTTCATCGACGTAAGATCCTCCGTCAAATCCATAAATCCCGCCCCCGGTTAACGCTAAATTGCCCGTAATTGTCGAATTCTTTATTTCAAACAGGGTATCACTCCACCAGATGCCCCCACCGGCATCTTCCGCTCGATTGCCGCTTATAATACAATTTGATAGATCAGGCCCCAAGGCGGTATCGCACATAATCCCCGCCCCTTTAAACGCTCGATTATTTGTAATTACGCATCTGTCAACCTTTCCGCGCATATCCCTGTCGCAATACATTCCACCTCCGCCGACCCCTGCCGTATTTTTGGAAATTTCACACCCGAGGAAAACGCTATTAGCATCATACCAAAAATCCACACCTCCTCCACAATTTACAGCAGCATTTCGAGTAATTTCGCAGTTTATAAATAACGGCCCGTAATCTGTTGAAGCAGCAATAAATACGCCGCCGCCCGCATCGGCGGTGTTGTCTCTCAAAACGCAGCGTTTTATTATCGCGTTTGAGTCACCAATATAAACAGCCCCGCCTTGCGATTGATAACCATTTGTAATCGTCAGACCGTCGAGAATGGAATTGACGTCTTCGGTGCTTTGAAAAATAAACCCTCTGTGCGGTTCGGTTTCACTGCCCTGGCAATCGATTACCGTCGCCGCCACAATATTGGGGTCATTTGGATTACTGCTTCGGACGATAATTGCCTTACCCAGAAAATCTATATCCCGGTTTCCGGTGCCTGTGTAAGTACCCTGCAGAACGATGACAGTGTCGCCGAGTTGAGCAAAATCTACTGCCTTTTGAATTGAGTCAAAGGGATGCTCGATGCTGCCGTCCTCACAGGGATCGAATACATCAGGATTGTTTGGTTCTGGATCTCCGACAGCATCGTTATCGACGTAAATATTTGTACTGGAAGCTATTGTCCTGGATGTTACATAAATACTATGCTCTGATCGGATATTTTCCAAAGCATAAGTTGCTCCGCCTATCGATTCGTTCTGGGCCATAATTGGTATGGCACGGAATGCAATAAATACAAAAACAATTCTAACAAGAAATTTAGTGGTTTTCATTTTTAGTTCCCCCATAAAACAAAGTTTAACAATAACCAAGAATTTATACCTCGACAATCAGGGCAGCGTCGCTTTTAAACATCAGTTAAATTACTAATGCCGATATGGGGGAATCTGGATGGACTCATTGAGCGGAAAATATGGCTTATTGCAGTGGTACACTTGTCAACCGCCCGCCAGGTGATACAATTTTGCTCCGCCGTTTACATTCAGTAAAAATGAGATAAATTTGCAATTAAATTAGAAGACGATTTCTGCTATCTTTGGCGTGTTTTTGGCGTGTCTCTTAAACTTTCTCGACAGCAGGAGGCTGCAGGTGTATCATATAGCAACCTTGTTGTGTGAATTTTAGAGATTTTCAAACAAAACGGCGATAAATAAGGTTCTGAAGTTAAAAAGGGATATAAACAAGGGTGACTAAGAGCAAATACATAACAGCACCAATATCGTCGAAGAAAATTCCTGCCGGGATTCCTTACATACTCCTCAATGAAGCAGGTGAACGTTTCAGTTTCTATGGCACCAGATGCATCCTCGTAATCTTCATGACCAAATATCTGATGGGCCCGGGCGGTGTACTCGATGTAATGAGTGCCGAGGAAAGCAAAACTTATTTTCATTTGTTCGTCTCGGCCGTCTATTTTACTCCAATGTTCGGTGCCTTGCTGTCAGATATCTGGCTTGGTAAATACCGGACGATCCTGTTCTTCTCACTGATATACTGTTTGGGGTTTTTAGCACTGGCTCTGGACAATACCCGCCTGGGCCTGGGAGCAGGGCTTGTATTAATCGCAATCGGCTCAGGAGTTATAAAACCCTGCGTCTCGGCAAATGTTGGCGACCAGTTTGGGAAAACCAATAAGCATCTGATGGAAAAGGTCTACGGCTGGTTTTATTTCGCTATCAATTTCGGGGCTTTCATTTCCAATTTATTAATACCTATACTCCTGGAAAAGTATAATCCGCGGGTGGCATTCGGTACACCTGCGGTTTTCATGCTGTTAGCAACTCTCGCCTTTTGGCTGGGACGAAATAGATTTATCCATGTCCCCGCAGCCGGTTTGGGATTTATCAAGGAAACATTCAGCGGCGAAGGACTAAGGGCAATCGGCAAACTGTGTATAATCTATGTGTTCATCGCCATGTTCTGGGCGTTGTTCGATCAAATGGACTCGGCATGGGTCCTGCAGGCAGAACAAATGAACCGTAACTGGTTAGGGCACCAGTGGCTGTCTTCACAGATAGTGTCGGTTAATCCATTGATGATAATGATTTTAATCCCGGTTTTCTCCTTCGTTATCTATCCGGCCATCAATAAGGTGTTTCGCTTAACGCCTCTTCGCAAGATATCAATTGGTCTGTTTGTCGCCGCTTCGGTATTCGTTATCTCGGCATGGATCGAAACAAGGATTGTCGCCGGCGAACAACCGAGTATCGGCTGGTTGATTCTTGCTTATTTGATACTGACCTCAGCGGAAGTTATGGTTTCGATTACCTGTCTCGAATTCTCGTATACCCAGGCACCTAAAAAAATGAAGTCTTTCATTATGGCCGTCTTCTTCCTGTCGATCACCCTTGGCAATGTTTTTACCGCCGTAGTTAATATCTTTATCCAGAACGAAGATGGCTCCAGCAAGCTTGAAGGAGCCAGTTATTTTTGGTTCTTTGCGTTAATGATGTTATTAACGGCCGTCATTTTTGTACCTGTTGCGGCCCGCTACAAAGAAAAAACTTACATCCAGGACGAGAACTTTGCAACATAACAAATCGTAAAAGGAAATAATTATGCGTCTGAGGTACTTATTTCTGTTCGTCTTTTTAGGTGTGAGTATTGTATCCGCCGAGAACCCCGCTCAGCCAACTCACCCTTTTTCTGTTCACGATATGCTGGCTATGGATCGGATATCCGATCCGCGGGTCTCGCCGGATGGTAAGTGGATCGTTTTTGTATTGCGAAAAACTGATCTCGAAGAAAACAAAAGACGAACCGATCTATGGCTGGTCAGTGCCGATAGAGCAGAGCTTCGGCAGTTGACTTCACATCCGGAAAACGACTCTAATCCCCGTTTCTCAGCCGATGGCAAGAGCGTTTGGTTTATCTCGAACAGGACCGAATCTTCACAGGTTTGGCGGATCCACATCGATGACAAAAAAGCCGAGCAAATCACCGAACAACCTCTGGATGTCGGAAATCTGGTGGTCTCTGCCGATGGAGAGCATATCGCTTTTACTATGGAAGTCTTCCCGGATTGTAACTCAGCAGAATGTACAAAAAAAAGACTCGATGAAATCAAGGAAAGAAAAGCCGGCGGGTTAATTTACGACCGGACATTTATTCGTCACTGGGATAGTTGGAAGGACGGCCGACGTTCGCACCTGTTCGTTATGCCTTCATCCGGCGGCAAGGCTTTAGATGTGATGCAGGGCATGGATGCCGACACACCGTCCAAACCCTTCGGCGGGCCGGAGGAAATAACATTTACACCTGATGGCAAAGACCTTGTCTTTACAGCTCGTAATGTAGGCACAGAAGAGCCATGGTCAACGGATTTCGATCTTTACCGTGTACCAATTGACGGCTCAAAACCGCCGGCATGCACCACCGAGAAAAACCAGGCATGGGATACGAACCCGATTTTCTCACCTGACGGCAAGACATTGGCTTATCTGGCTATGGCCAGAGCCGGCTACGAATCAGACCGTTTTCGAATTGTGCTGCGACCCTGGCCCAACGGCAAAGAATGGGTCTTGACGGAAAACTGGGACCGCAGTCCTTCTTCTATATGCTGGTCCGCGGATGGCAAAACGATCTACGCGACAGCTAATAACACAGGCCAAAAATCTCTCTTTGCCATTGATGTAGCCACGGGCAGGGTTAGTACTATTGTTAAAACCGGTTTTATAAGTTCGCCATCTGTAGCGGGAGAAAGAATCGTCTACGGTTTAGATAATTTACAGTCGCCTGTGGAACTGTATTCGGTTAAACCTGACGGCAGTGATGTGCGTTCTATTACCCGGATCAACGCCGAAAAAATCGCCACAGCTCGTATGGGTGAATACGAACAGTTCACTTTCAAGGGCTGGAATAAACAAGAAGTTCATTGCTATGTAGTAAAGCCCATCGACTTTGACCCCGACAGGAAATATCCTGTCGCGTTTTTAATCCATGGCGGCCCTCAGGGCTCTTTCGGCAACCATTTTCATTACCGCTGGAATCCACAGGTGTATGCGGGGGCAGGCTATGCGGCCTTTATGGTGGACTTCCACGGCTCTACAGGTTATGGCCAGGCTTTTACTGACTCCATTCGCGGTGACTGGGGCGGCAAACCGCTGGAAGACCTCCAGAAAGGGCTCGCTGCCGCTCTCGAACGATATCCATGGGCCGATGGCGAAAAGGTTGGCGCTTTAGGGGCTTCTTTCGGCGGGTATATGATAAACTGGATCGCCGGCAATTGGCCGGGGCGTTTCAAATGTCTGGTAAACCATGACGGCAATCTCGATGAGCGGATGGCCTACTTCGATACCGAAGAGCTATGGTTTCCTGAATGGGACCACCTCGGAACGCCGTGGAATAATCCTAAAGGCTATGAAAAACATAACCCTGTCAACTTTGTCAAAAACTGGAAAACCCCGATGCTGGTTATTCACGGTGCTCTCGATTTCAGGGTAGTTGACACCCAGGGCATCGCGACATTTAACGCTTTACAAAGGCTTGGCATCGAGAGCAGGTTGCTGTATTTCCCCGAGGAAGGACATTGGGTACTAAAACCCCACAACTCTATTCTCTGGCACGAAACAGTAATTGGCTGGCTGGATCGCTGGCTTAAAGACGATATAAAATAAAAAGCTCACTGGTCAAATAATTGGAGAAAGTAATATGAACAGGAAATTAAATTTAATTGCCATATTTATAATTTTTATCACATTTTCGCCAGTTCCACTTTCGGCGCAAGTACTTGAGAGAGCTGATGTTGCAACTGAAGACACATGGAATCTAAAAGACCTTTACCCCTCGGACGAATCATGGAGCGAAAGCACACAAAAGTTAGTCGCTCAATTCGACGAAGTGCTGGCATATAAAACAAAGCTGGCGAGTTCGGCGTCACAATTGCTGTCCTGTTTAGAGTTCCAAAGCAAAATTTCCAAAGAATTCGGCCGCTTGTACAGTTATGCATCCATGAAATCCGATCAGGATACACGTGAATCGAAGCCTTTAGGAATGAGGCAGCAGTTGGAACAATTTATTACAGACTATAGCTCCAAAGCATCGTTCATCGAACCGGAAATAGCCGCTATGGATAAGCAAAAAATCGATGAGTTTATCGCAAAAGAACCTGAACTGAAAATATATCGAATGTACCTCTATGACATACAACGCACAAAAGCCCACAGACTCTCTGAAAAGGAAGAAAAAATACTCGCAGAGACCTCTTTATTAGCCAATAGTCCGGGATCGATTTATAAAATATTAAGTGACGCCGAGCTGCCTTACCCCCAGGTCGAATTAAGCAGTGGTGATACCGTTACACTCAACAAGGCCGGCTACAGCCGATACCGGGCCTTACAAAATCGCGATGACAGAGAAAAAGTGTTTAATGCTTTTTGGAAGGTATTTAACGATTTTAAGCAAACTTTCGGTGTCCAGCTTTATTCCAACATAAAAAAAGACATGTTTTATGCCAGGGTCCGCAATTACAACTCTTCGCTGGAAAGCGCGTTGGATCAGTACAACATTCCCACAGAAGTGTATTTAACTTTAATTGAGAATGTTCATAATAACCTTGACACATTTCACCGATACCTGAATTTGAAAAAGCGAATGCTCGGCGTGGATCAGTTGAAATATTCAGACCTTTACGCGCCTGTGGTCAAGGGTATCGATTTGAAATATACCCTTGAAGAGGCAAAAGAACTTGTCCTTGATTCCGTAAAACCGTTAGGAAAAGATTATTCCAAAATAGTCAAGAAGTGCTTCGAGAACCGATGGATAGATGTTTATCCAAGCCTTGGCAAAAGGTCGGGTGCGTATTCCAACGGCAGCGCGTACGATGTCCATCCTTATATCCTGCTGAACTATAACGGCAGGTATGATGATGTCAGCACACTGACCCACGAGCTGGGTCATACTATGCACAGTTACTATTCCAACAAAACTCAACCCTACCCAACTGCTGATTACTCGATTTTTGTCGCCGAGGTTGCTTCAACTTTTAACGAAGCGCTGCTGATTAACAAAATGTTATCAGAAATCAAGGATGAAGATACGCGCCTGTCTTTATTAATGGATTATCTCGAAGGCATAAGGCAGACTGTTTTCAGGCAGACTCAATTTGCCGAATTCGAATTGCGTATACACGAAACAGCCGAACGCGCCGAACCGCTGACAGGCGAATCACTGACCGGGATATATGGCGATATCCTCAAAAAATATTACGGCCACGACGAGGGAATTTGCCATATTGACCAGGCCTATACCGTTGAATGGGCGTATGTCCCTCACTTTTATTATAACTTCTACGTTTACCAGTATGCCACATCTTTCACGGCCTCGACCGCTTTGGTTGAAAAAGTATTGAACAAAGAAAACGGGGCCGTTGAAAAATACATTGAATTTTTATCATCGGGAGGATCTGACTATCCGATAAATCTTTTGAAAGAAGCAGGCGTAGACATGACTACCCCTGACCCGTTTAACAAAACAATGGCGGCAATGAACCGGACAATAGACGAGATAGAAAAGATATTAGTGAAAAAAGGCAGGTAAGTGGCAGGCAAAGACGCCGACAAAAGAATTATCCGCACAGGATCTTACCCTGAATTGACTCCGACCGCTGTTATAGTGGGCTACATATTGGGAGTCCTCATCACCTTGAGCATCGGGTACGCATCGCTGATCCTTGGGTTTTCCATTGAAGGTTCGGAACTTGCTGCCATTTTAGGATTTGGCATCCTGCGAGGTATCTTAGGCCGTAGTAGTATAGTAGAAAACAATATCAACCAGACCATAGCAAGTGCGGTTAATAGCGCTTCAGCCGGCATGATGTTCACTGTGCCGGCTTTATTTATTCTCGGCCACACAGATTTCAATGCTGTTTTAATGGTCTTCTCGTGCATTGCCGGGGGTATTTTAGGGATTGCCTTTATAATACCGCTTCGCAAACAAATGATTGACTATGAAAGGCTGACCTATCCAGGCGGCGTTGCAGTGGCCACAATTCTCAAATCTCCCGGCGCCGGTGTTCATAAAGCCCTGCTATTGCTTTCCGGGATGGCAGTAAGTGGAATCGTCCATTTTGCGAGTCAGGCAAGCGGTTTCGAAAACTTCAATCTCGGCAAGTTGGTCGGCATGCCCGATTATATGAATGGCGTATGGTATATTTCCCTGATGACCATCGGGGTCGCGTTTATCGCGGGCAAAGGCGGCTTTTGCTTTGTTGTTGGAGGTTTTGCCTGCTACTGGGTCTTATCACCTATGTTGGCCGCGATGGACCTGCTGCCTTCGGCTGAAACTCTTGGCTCTGCCGGTATGAATATGCCGGCGTATCTTCGCATAACATTATTCAGGCCGGTTGGTATTGGTATGCTCGTCGGCGGAGCATTGACGGGGATCGTATTTGCGCTGCCGCTGATTACAAGTGCGGTACGAAGTATGCAAAAGGCGGCGGAATCAAAAACAGCACATTCAAAAGACGAACTGCCCATCAGACTGTTATACATAGGAGTTATTGGCGCGGTGATCCTGCTTATGATTATCGCGATACTCAGTGTAAAAGAAATGGGCATTATCCGGGGCAGCGTGATGGCGCTGCTCGGCACGGCGTGGATATGGGTGGCCGGCATCATTTTATCCGAATGCATCGGTCGAACAAACTGGTCACCGCTAAGCGGAATGACGCTTATTGCCGTAACCATTCTTGTTGTTATTGCCAGCGGCCTTGGCGACAAGGCCGCCGTGATTTCGTCGATAATGGTTGGCGCCGCGGCGTGTGTCGCGATGTCACAGGCATGCGATTTGATGCTGGATATGAAAACAGGCTATCTGGTCGGCGCTTCACCCAAGATGCAGGGATATGCACAGTTTCTCGGTACCTGGCTGGGGCCTATTGTAGTTATGGCAATGATATTTATTCTCCATAAGGCCTACGGCCTGGGCAGCGAAAGACTCCCGGCACCACAGGGGCAGGCGCTTGCAAGTATGATCCAGGGAATTTTAGGCGGTGATGTGCCACTGCAAAAATATATCGCAGGCGCCGGGCTCGGGGCGGTACTTAGTGCCAGTGGTATTGCCGGCCTTGGTATTCAGGTCGGCCTTGGCTTCTATCTGCCGTTTAATATCGTTCTTACCTATACGATAGGTACGCTGCTGAGGCTTTGGGTCGATCGGAAAAAGGGCAAGCGCTTTAGTGAGGAAGTGGGAATCCCTATAGCCGCGGGTTTGATCGTAGGTGAATCCCTGGTCGGGGTCGGTTTTGCGCTGTATTATATTTTTGGCGGCGGATAGGGTGTCTAAGAAAGAGTAGTTATGAAAAAAATCGGATATTTACTGATAACGTTTTCTTTTCTGGCAGGGTCGCTTATTGCTGTGATCGATAAGCTAAATGTCCCGTGGTACTACTTTTCGGCAGCGATTTTCATAGGAGCTCTCGGGGTTGTTTTAGTTCACCGCCATGAACGGAAATGCAGCCGATCCGAAAAAAAACTTACGATGAACCTGCAGGATATCAAAACCAGCTTAACCCGTGTCGTTGAAAATTTAACCAGGCTTAACGCGGAAAAACAATCCATAAATCCGTATGATATGCACCATCGCATCGACGAGCTTTTTAGTGACGATCTGACAATCTTTGTAGAAGCCAGGGAGAGCCTGGCGCATGCCCACGGCTTACAGGCCTATGCCGACGTAATGAGTCATTTTGCATCCGGCGAGCGGTATTTGAATCGTGTCTGGTCAGCCTCGGCCGACGGTTATGTCGACGAGATAACCACCTATCTTGATAAGGCTCAAATGCAATTTACCGAAGCCTTTGACAAAGTTCGCCTGTTGAAAGATTCAACGGACTAAATTAAAGCAGTTACTCTTTTGCCTTTGCGGTATTGTAAAGCCAGTATGCGACGGCGGCCAGCAGGATAATACCCGGCCAGGTACCAAGGGGTCTTTCAAGAATTGCCAGAACATCGGGCTTTCCGCTGATCACAATCGGTATTGCCAGAACAATCCCGATCAACGCTTCGCCGGTAATTAACCCTGACGCAAAGAGCAAGCCATGACGGTTAGCCGGTTCGAGCGCGTCTTTTCCTGACTTCAACACCTCTTTGAAAAATTGCTGTAAGTCCTTGTAAATACTGAAGG